>JBBTZN010000073.1:0-5092 GCA_038061355.1 Patescibacteria group bacterium
CTTGTACGCCTCTAAAAAATGGAACCAAAAATCAATGTCAAAAATCCCGATCAGAGTGGTTTGGCCATCGGCCTCTTGTCCCTGATACCCTACCTCTTCATTGGCCTGATTCTCTGGTTTATGTTTCGCTCGGCCCAGGGAGCCAACGTTCGCGCTATGCAGTTTGGCAAATCAAGTGCCCGGGTCGCCGGCCCCTATGGTAAAAAAACGACCTTTGCCGACGTCGCTGGCCTCAAAGAGGCTAAACAAGAGCTCGAAGAAGTCGTTGACTTCTTAAAACACCCCGAAAAATTCCGCGCTGTCGGCGCCGAAATCCCCAAGGGCGTCCTCTTGGTAGGCCCACCCGGTACCGGTAAAACGTTGATGGCCAAGGCTGTCGCCGGCGAAGCGGGCGTGCCGTTCTTCTCTATCTCCGCTTCTGAATTTGTCGAGATGTTTGTCGGTGTCGGCGCGGCCCGCGTGCGCGACTTGTTTGGTAAGGCGAAAAAGAATGCCCCGGCCGTTATCTTTATCGATGAGCTCGACGCGATTGGCCGCCAACGAGGCACGGGCCTGGGTGGCTCCCACGACGAACGCGAGCAAACCTTAAACCAAATCCTCGTGGAAATGGATGGCTTTGAAACCGATACGCGGGTAATTATCATGGCCGCCACCAACCGGCCCGATGTGCTTGATCCCGCCCTGCTGCGCCCGGGTCGTTTCGATCGCCGAGTGGTTATCGATCTGCCTGATAAAACCGAACGTGAGGCAATTCTCGGCATCCATACCAAAAACAAACCCCTGGGCGAAGATATCAACTTAAACCACGTCGCGGCCAATACGGCCGGTTTTTCGGGGGCTGATCTCAAAAACCTCATGAACGAAGCCGCCATTTTAGCCGCCCGCGATAATCATAAAAAAATCAGCCGTGTCAACGTTGATCAAGCGATTGAAAAAGTTCTTTTAGGTCCTGAACGACGCAGCCGTATTCTCTCTGACGAAGAGAAAAAAATCACCGCCTACCACGAAGGTGGTCACGCCGTGGTCGGCCATATCTTGCCCCATGCCGACCCAATTCATAAAGTCTCGATTATCTCCCGCGGTTCCGCTCTTGGGTACACCTGGAGTCGGCCTGGCGAAGATCGTTTCTTAACCCGTAAAAGCAAATTTGAAGACGACATTGCCCAACTCCTCGGCGGGCGCGTGGCTGAAGAACTCATCTTCGGTGAGATCTCTACTGGCGCCCACAATGATCTCGACAAAGCTACTAAGCTGGCGCGCAATATGGTGACCGTTTATGGCATGAGTGAAGAGCTCGGACCGATTGTGCTCGGCGAACGCGAAGAGATGGTTTTCCTCGGTCGTGAGCTCGGCGAACGTCGCAACTACTCCGAGCAGGTTGCCGCCAAGATCGATGCCGAAGTCGCCAAAATCGTCAACACTGGCCGCACTCGAGCCACCGAAGTTTTAAAAAAACACCGTAAAACACTCGATCACATCGCCGAACTTCTCCTAAAACAAGAAACTATCGAAGGGCCCGAGTTTGAAGCCTTATTTTCGTGAATTAGGAATTAGGAATTAGGAATTAGGGACTTATCGCACCTCTTATTCATAATTCATGATTCATAATTCATGTATCATTCAGGTTGTCGCCGATGCCGGGCCAGGCGGCGCTCCTAGCCATGTGCGCGACCTGATTTTTGGTCTCAAAGCTAACTATCCCACTTGGGAGATAGTCTTAATTGCCCCACCCGGTTGGTTGGCTGACCAAGTTGGGGAGACCGCTCAATTTAGACCGCTTAATTTTCCCAACGCCTATGGCAAAACCATTCAGCACGAACTCGCCGATGCGATTCAAAACCTGTGGGACGATCCCCAGAACCCCCCGCTAGTCCACCTCCACGGCGTACGGGCCGGTATTGCCGGTCGCCTAGCCATCAAAAATCATTGGTCAGGTAAGAGAACCTCCGGACACCTCCTCGGAGGTGGTCCTCCCGTTATCTACACCGAACACCTCTGGACAAAAGACTACCATCTTGCCAGTCGCTTGCGCGAATTTGCGCAGCTGCGGCTACTGCGCAGTCTCGACCGAGTCACCACCAAAACAATCGCTGTTTCCCAGGCCGTCGCCGATTTTTTGATTGCCAAAAAGATCACCGCGCAAAATAAAGTGATCGTGATTCCCAACGGTGTTGCAATTTCGCCACTCGCTATTCGCCATTCGCCAGCGACTAAGCTAAGCTATCGGATTGGTTCGATCGGCACGCTCGTGCCTTTAAAAGGGTACCAGACGCTTATCGAAGCCATGCCCCTTATTCTCCAAAATCTCCCCCAGACCATTCTGGAGATTGTTGGTGATGGGCCGGAGCTGCATCACCTCGTCGAACTCTGCCGTCGCTTGCGTCTCACCGAGCATGTCCATCTTCTTGGCTCTGGCGATAAACTCAACTTAGCCCAGAAACTGACGAGCTGGGACGTCTTTGTGTCCACCAGCCACTCCGAAAGTTTTGGCCTAGCCATCGCCGAAGCCATGGCTGCCGGCTTGCCGGTGGTAGCCACTAACGTTGGCGGGGTGCCAGAATTAGTCACACCGGAAACTGGCTTACTGGTTTGGCCCAATGATGCTCATAAGTTAGCTAAAGTCTTAATTGATCTCCTACCCCAAGCCAATCGCCGCCTCGAGCTTGGACAGGCCGGCCAAGAGCGCATCAGCCACAATTTTAACCTCGACCAAATGATTGGCAAAACCAATAATCTCTACCAAGAAATTCTCGTTCAGAGCTAATTTTCCTTTTAATAAGACATAGCCCTCTTATCTGTCATCGCGAGGGAGCGCACAACCGCGGCGATCTGTCATCCCCGAGCCGGATATATCCGACATCGGGGATCCAGACGAAAATTACCTGCCTCGCCATGACGAAAATGCGAAAGTCCTATAGAATCAACCTATGAGTAAACTCATTCAACACGCTCTTCATCTCAATAATCTCCGCAAATTGGTCGGCTGGAGCATGCTCGAGGCCGCGATTAAGAATAAACTCCACCTCGAGATGACCAGCGATCCACCCAGCGGTAAGGTCCTCGTTCTAGCCCCCCATCCCGACGACGATATTTTTGGCTGTGGCGGAGCCCTGGCCAAACACGTCGATCAAGGTGATGAAATCCAAATCATCTACCTCTGCGATGGTCGGTCCGGTACTAAACGGGCCACGACGGAAATTGTCCGCGAAGAACTCAAAAAAACCCGTCGGACCGAAGCGGCCGCCGCAGCCGAAATCCTGGGCATACCTGCCGATGACCTCTCTTTTTGGGGCTATCGCGACGGTAATCTGATTGCTAACAAAACCACCACCAAGGCTTTAACCCAGATGATTGCCGATTTTATGCCCCGCACGATTTATCTGCCTCACCCCTCCGATAACCACCCCGATCACGAGGCGACTGCGTCCGTCTTAGCCAAAACCCTCCTCGCCATCGGTACCGATCTGCCCTCCGAAATTTGGAGCTATGAAGTATGGCAACCAACCTTTGCCAACCGTTTGCTCGATATCTCCGCCACGATGACCCAAAAAGAAACGGCCATTAGCGCCCACGCCTCCCAGCTTAAATGCCGGCCGTACGCCGACGCGATCATGGGTCTTAACACCTATCGCGGCGGGATGATGGGTCTGCCCGGCCCGGCCGAAGCCTACCTCGTCTTAAAACCTGCCCTCTACGTCAAACTCTGGGAGATGCTTCGCGGCATCAGCGGCTAAAGCCACTAAAAAAACTAGCCAGTTTTAGCTTTCTAATCAGCAAGATCAACTCGTGTAGTGCGAGTCGGTCTTATTGACGATCACTGCTGCCAGACCAAGAAACAAATGGTAAACTTTTGTCCGATCGGACAAAAGTTTACCATTATGAAGGCTTAGAAACCTAAATCATCCACAAAATGAATCTGGAGACCGAGGGTTTGAGCGGTTTGATACTCGTCCTTCGCACCAACCGAAATTTCCCAGCGGGGTGTCAAAAAGACATCAGTGATATGGCCTTGGTGTAAAATTTTTCGCCAAAAAATCAGCCACTCCTCGGGCTTCAGTCGCTCAGCCTCCACCCGAGCAAAAACTTCATCATTAAAAATATCGGTGCAGGCAAAAACCGGAAACTGCTGGTGGTGGCGCAGATACTCAGTATATCTATCGAGACGAACCATGTTGGCAGCCACCTTTTCGGGACCGTCGGAGGTAATAATGCCCGCCACATAGCCAAGCCGCCGATCCAACCGATCAGATTGATACTGACGAAGAAACAAGTCGATGGCAGTCCCGACACTATCGAGATTGTGGACACCATCGAGAAATGGCTTGAGATTAGAGCGCATGATTCCAGTTTACCATAGCCAGTTTTCTTGAGAAAAAAAGATATTTCCGCTATGCTCTGCTATGCATTGGGGAGTGGCCAATCCGCCGCAGGCGGACTGCCTCTGGGTAAGAAGCTATGACATATTATGTGTATGTACTTCGGAGTCTAAGCACCACCAATCGATACATTGGCCAGACAAACAATCTTACCTATCGACTAGCCAAACATAATTCTGGTCGCTCAAAATATACAAAAAATCGTGGCCCGTGGGAACTTATTTACTCTGAAAAATATAGCTTACGGACAGAAGCGATGCGCCGAGAAAAATTCCTTAAGAGCGGTGTTGGTAGAGAATTCCTTGATAGTTTGTCTGAATAGTAACGCATGTACTTTTAGCTGGGGAGTGGCCAAGTGGTAAGGCGCCTGCCTCTGGAGCAGGAGACCGTAGGTTCGAATCCTACCTCCCCAGCCAAAAGTACATGAATGTGGCCAATCCGCCGCAGGCGGACTGCCTCTGGAGCAGGAGACCGTAGGTTCGAATCCAGTAGTATAGGTATATAGTATAGTATAGGGGACGGTTCTCTTTTACCCTGGTAATTTACTAAAACCTGACTTTCGCAAATTAGTGTCCTGCCTGTAATCTCCGGATGAGATTTGCTGCTGGCTTAGGAATCTCGGCTTCAGCTCGGTACTCACGGCCATTCAGGATAACGATGCCAGAACGGATTGGCCGGACGGTTTTCACAAACTGCTGGATGCTCAGACCGGTCCG
>JBBTZN010000074.1:0-7299 GCA_038061355.1 Patescibacteria group bacterium
TTGCCAATATTGCCGCGGTCATCCCACGCAATCGGACCGATTGCGTGCCCTGAATTTGTCGAATGAGCAAGCATGGTGTAGATCTCGCGCGCCTTTTCAACCAATTCCGGCTTATTCTTAAGTAATGGAAAGACCGCCACCTTGTAGGGAGCAAGGACTGGTTTTAGTTTCAAAACAACGCGCTGCTTATCCCCTTCTCCTTCTTCGTGATAAGCATCAAGCAAAACTGCCAAAAATGAACGATCGACCCCCAAACTTGGCTCGATCACATGGGGCAAATAGTTCTCACCAGTATTGACATCTTTATAGTGAAGATTCTCACCCGAAAACTTCTCGTGCTGGGCAAGATCATAGTCAGTTCGATAAGCCAGGCCATAGAGTTCTTTTTGGCCAAAAGGATACTTGTATTCAAAATCGATCGTCCGCTTCGAATAAAAAGCTCGGTCTGTATCAGAAATCTCAACCGCTTCGACATTTGCGCGACTGATACCCAGCGCATCAATCCAGGCCCACATGGCATCTTTCCATTCTTCAAAGGTTTTTTGCCAATCAGCGTCAATTGTCGGAGCGGGAATAAAATACTCAATCTCCATTTGTTCGAATTCGCGCGTCCGGAAAATAAAATTGCCTGGGGTAATCTCATTTCGAAAGGCTTTCCCAATTTGGGCGACTCCAAACGGTGGCTTCATCCGCGACGTCCCAAGAATGTTCTTGAATTGGACAAAAATTGCTTGAGCGGTTTCGGGACGGAAATAGACTTCGTTAGTTTTCTCTTCTGAAGGCCCCAGATGAGTTTTTAGCATCAGATTAAAGACTTTTGTCTCCGTCCATTCGTGTTCATTTGTCTTCGAATCTTTGCAGACTAAAATTGATTTCTCGTCATCAGGAAGACTAACGAAATCCATTGCTGTCATGCCAGCATTGCGATCCTTAACTTCGTTCACGTGGTCAGCTCGAAATCGCAAATGACACTTTTTACACTCCACGAGTGGATCCGAAAAATTCTTAATATGGCCACTCGCCTCCCAAACCTTCGGGTTCATAATCAGAGCGGCGTCCAAACCCACCATATCGTCGCGGTCATGAACAAACATTTTCCACCAGAGATTCTTGATATTATTTTTAAGCTCAACCCCAAGCGGTCCGTAATCCCAAGAATTAGCCAGGCCGCCATAAATCTCCGAACCCGGATAGACAAATCCGCGACGCTTACAGAGAGAGACTACTTTATCTATCAAGTTGTTTGGTTCATGCATATAATTCCTTGCTTAAATAATGAGCGCCCCTCACCAACTGCACTGAACGTAGAGGATACAATCCCTTGTCCAGTAAGGTTCGGTGTGTGGGCTGCGCCGTTTGGCAAGTGCCACAATTTGATCAAGCGTTTCTGCTGCCATAGACTAACTTACAGACTACAGCTTACCCTTGACTTACGCAAATCTGGGAACACTCGGGGAGTGTATTGCCGAGCTCACTCCCCGAGTGAAAGAGGATTTACGTAAGTCCTGTACAGACTACCGAAGCAACTTATTCTTTTGTAACTTTTTCAATTTAGGACTTTCTCATTTTTTCCTCCACTCGCCTAGGCGAGAGATCCCTACCTACCGGCAGGCAGGCCAAAAATGAGAAAGTCCTACTTTTGTAGCCGTGGGATAACGCGCAGTGTCAACCAACCAATCAGACTGCCAATCAGAACACCAGCCAAAACATCCGATGGGTAGTGGACGCCATTATAAACCCGCGACCAGACAGTCAGGCCAACAAGAACCACCCAAACCCAAGCTGTCTTTGGGAAATAGTGCGACAAAATCCAACCAGCGACAGTTAACAACGCCACATGGCCCGAGGGAAACGAATATGTATTGGTAACACCATCAATAACCCTGATATCAGGCAACACCCAAAACGGCCGTGACCGCGCAACTAGCGGCTTAATGAAACCCTCCACGATTCCCAACTCAAGAATAAAGCCAGTCGCAAGAGCAATGCTGGCTTGGTGCAACAGGCGCCGTCGCTCAAGAAACAGAGCCCCAATCACTAAAAGCCACACAAAACCATTTGCCACGAAACGGCTAATTACTTGACTTGTCACATCCAACACCGAGTGTTGAATTGATTGCACGGCGAGTAAGAGCGCTTGGTCCACACTTCCTCCTTGTGATTACCAGGGCTTACGCACTCTCTCCTCCAAACCAGGTTTGAACTCGGCGACCACAAACCTGGTTTGAATCCGAACTCGCGTAAATCCTAATTACTACATCTTCGACCGTTTAAGTTCGACGAGTGTTTCCAGATGTGGTGTTTGGGGAAAAAGATCAAAGGGTTGAATGAATATTGGGGTGAAGGGTGAAGAGTGAGAGGTGAAGAATGAGAGGTCGCGGGCTAACGTCGCCGGGTTACATGAGACATAGAATACTTCTCTTAGTGGTGAATCTTGGATTGCTTGTAAAGCTTTGGGGTGGAGGCCAGCGCGAGGCGGATCAATAATTAACGAGGTTCTTAGGTTCTTAGGTTGTAGGTTTTTAGCCTCGACAAGATACGATTCCATAGTTTGATTTATGAAGGTCATTCGGTCGGCCACACCAAATTGCTCGGCATTTTTAATCGCATCAGCGGAAGAAGCCGGATGACTTTCAATACTAATCACGGGTATTCCGGCCGCTGCCACAAAAAGACCAAAACCACCAACCCCAGCGTAACCATCGATAACTAACTGGTTTTGCAAACCTCTGGTATTCAACCCCAGGGGTTGAATACCAGAGGTTGTGTGGCTAGCTAGTCTTTCGAAAAGAACAGTTGCTAATCTCTCGGCCATAGTGGTATGAGTTTGAAAGAAAGAATCGACATCATAGGAAATCTTTTGGCCCAAGAAAGTTTCGGTGATTCTTGGTGAACCAGCCAAAACTTTTAGTTGGTCCACCCGAACAATCGTGGCTTGACTATCATTCTGCGACCAGACGAGACCGGTGATTGGTAAAGAATTAAGAGCGAGAAGTAAAGAGTCCTCCGGGATCGTTCCGGGTGCTGTGATTAAATTCAAAACGAGGTCGGAGCCGTGTTCCGCCCGACGTACAACCAGATTACGCAAGAGACCCTGCTTCTTACGGGGATCATAGACGGTCAGATTTTCTCGATTAGCCCAGTCACAAATGGTCGAAATAATCGACTGAATGATTTCAGGAAAGAGCGCCACATCATCGGTCGGCAAGATTTCGTCAAAACGGCCGGGGATATGAAAACCAAGTGCTGGTTTGCCACGTTCGTTAACCCCAAAAGTCAGCTCGATTTTGTTACGATAGCGCCATTCGGTCGGCGAAGGCACTATTGCTTGAATTTCAGGTTGAGTCAGCTGACCAATTTTTTGAAGAGTTTCCTTAAGAATCGACCCTTTGGCAGCGAGTTGAGCCGTATAAGAAAGGTAATGCCAGTTCGCTCCACCTAAAGCAGGTTCAGGAAACGGTGCCTCAACTCGATCGGGCGAAGGCCGCAAAGCGGCCAGAAATTGAGCCTCCACAAAATCTTTCTTGATTCGAGTTAATCGTACTTCGGCTTGTTCTTTGGGCGCCCCACCCTTCACAAAAACTGGCCGCCAGTCAGGCAACCGTCCCATCGCCACGCCGCCAGCCACTATTTTCTCTAATTCAAGAACTATTTTTTGCCCACGTTGATATTGAATTGCCATAATTGATCTATTCTACCCACTCCGTCATCACGAGGCTATGGCGACAGTGCCGCCTTAGAGATGGACATGACTTACGCAGTTCGGGATCAAACCAGGTTTGTGGTCGCCGAGTTCAAACCTGGTTTGGAGGAGAAAGTGCGTAAGTCCTGGATGGATGCTTTTTAAAACGAAAACGCCCAGCCAACTGATGGCCAGACGCCCAGGAAAACCGCCTAGTTGGCGGAGGGGGGTGTGATTACGAAATACGGCTTGGCGGCCAAGACGAACATCGACCGAGGTACCTCCCCCTTCTCAATGGTCACCTCGAACGCAACATCCGGCCGTCTGTCCTTGACCTCCCAATGGATTAGATCCAGGAGACTGACCAACTCGCTCGTCGGCAGACAGGTCTCGGCCAAGACGACCTTGACCAGTGCCTGTTTGGCAGTGAAGGAAGGCAAGAGCTTGCTCATCCCCCAGAGGTGGGCGACTCGGTCTAACAGCGCCTGTTTGGCTCTGTTCCAGTTGGCCAGATCGACTGCGCCGGCCAGCGTTAGTTGAATTCGCTGACCTTTCATAGGACATGTTTTGAAATCCGATCTTACGTCGAAACCAGCGTCACTTTCCAAACTAGTTATCCTCCCCCGTTTTTATTTATCACTGATCGTCTTCCTAATTCCTAATTTTCCCAATCAGCCGATAGTGTCAATCATACTTGACAACAGCTTAATATGTCAAGGTTAGGACTTTCAAATCTGTCATTGCGAGTCGTACGAAGTCACCGCCACAGCGGGATCCCGCCAGAGGCGGCGACAATCCCGTTAACCTGGAACGAGATCGCCACGGCTGCGGCCTCCCGCCAGAGGCGGACAGGCGCGATGACAAATAGGGAAAGTGAGAAAGTCCTAAAGTTTTTAGATAAGAAAAAGTTTGACATGAGTTACGCAAAAAGTTGTAAGCTCCGCCAGGGACGTTCGCTAATTGATTCAAGATAGCTACGCAAAATTATCTCGATTTCTTGATTGACTCCCGCCGAAACCTGCAAGCGATGGCTCACGCCAAGCGACTGACTCGTTAGCAAGCGCAACGTTTTAATCGCATCTAAACTCACTCGGTAGTTGACACCCTGTGTATCGCAACAGCTCTGATCAAGCACACCGCCATGCTGATGTGACCAACCATGGTTTTCGGCCACGAGCGGCATGTGGCAATGAGCGCATTGATGCAGCTCGGGCTGCCAACCAAGTTCGGCCAGGACCGCCAGCTCAAACGCCCGAACATCAAGTGGACCCGCCCCCTCATTCACGCGGGTGAGATAATCAATAAGATAGGGATAGAGCGTGCCACCCGCTTCGTCTTGAACCAAACGGCCAATCAACTCGGCCGCCCAAAAAGCCTGGCCAGCCGCGTCAAGGTCCATCCGCAAGCGCGGAAAACGGTTTTGCGAAACGATCTCCTGGATAATTGGCAAGCCACTGGTTTCAACAAGATGAATGGTCACCTGGCTAAATAACTCAAGGTGGCTCGCCTTCCGGCTGGTTATTTTGCGCACACCTTTCGCTACTGCGGCCAGTTTTCCCTCGGGAGTCAAAAAAGTCACAATCCGATCAGCCTCGCCGACATTGGCGCGCTTCAGAACGACTCCCTCCCTTATTTCATAGCGTCCCATAATCTGAATTATACACGATCTAATGAATAGTTTATAATTTACATATCATCTAAATACGATCGTATTTAGATGATATGTAAATTGAGATAAAAAAGAGTTAAGGGAACTTTCGTGGAGCTTTTTGGCTTATTGTTTTGACACAAAGAACAACGCCGCAAGGCGTTGTTTACGTATGAGTGGTAGACCACGATGGCGATGAATGAGTTTGGCTAACGTGCTGTTGAGTCCACCCTCAACGTGATTAGTCGTTCGGGGGATTGCGGGATGTCGAACGTAGATAAAGAGGTGCGGTAGGACGTTGCGAATAAGCGACCTCACCGACCGGAGCTTGGGATTAGTGTAACGCCAGCGTTGTCGACCTGTCTTCGTCTGTTCGGCAGAGATGGTCTTTTCTGTAAGAAACCGCTCGAAGCGTCGTTCCCACTTATGGTAAGCTCGGAGCCACCGCCGCTTTTGGCGGCGCGTGTGAATTTCCTTGAGCTCGAGTAATAGTCGCCGAATGGTCTGACCAGCGAGGAGCTTTGGTTCTTTCGTAAGTAATTGTCTGGCCCGTTTTACGACATAAAAGTGGCAACGTTGGATGAGGGTGGTGGGCCAGGCGAGCTGGACAGCCGCGAGGAGCCCTGCGCGACCGTCGAGGACTACGGCCCAGGGTGAGCCGACGATGCGGTCAGTAAAGGACAACCAGTCTTCGGTCGACTCTCCAACCGTGAAGATCCATGAGGCGACCCGAGCGAGCGTTCGACCAACTAAGACCGAGGATCACCGAGCCAAGCCTACACCATCAACGATGAGGACATGACCAGTGACATCGACCTGTTGAGGAACTGGTATCGCTTCATCCCAAAAGGGCTCGAACCATTTAGTGAGGGTTCGTCTGGTGATCGCCAGTTCAGTCGCAATACTCGTTAAACTGGCGATGCCGGTGAGCCATCGAATGAACCACCGACGGAGATGGCGCAGGGTTGTGTCCGATCGACGCCGGACACCACTAATGAGACAAACGGAACAGTACCACCGCTGCGTCCCCGCAGCGGTTTTCCCACGACGGCGCATCCGCCGACCGCAGACCAAACAGTGTGTTTTTTCATGCGATTAGACTACAGGAAGTCTAATCATCTGTAAAAACCGACTGTTTACGGGAGAAAACCCTACTAGAAAAGCTCCACGAAAGTTCCCTTAACTCATAAAAAACTAAACTCGTAAAATTTTAAGGGCCCCTTGCGGGGCCCATAGTCAGCGCCGAGGTGGCGCAAAAGAGATTCGCCCAAACGGGCGGATGATGCCGAGGGGTTAGCTCGCGACGATGGCGAGCTGAAGAACGGGGGTCGAGAGCGACTCGATGCTTGGTGGACACTCGACCCCGACCAGGGAGGAGCCACTGCGATTGATGCGATTGAAAGGACGCGGGTTGTTGCGCGGGCGGTGACGGCGCTCCTTCCCCTGATAGGTGGGGTCAGGGCGCGTCAGGCGAGCCGCGAACTCGTTGGCTGCGCAGCGAAGCAACGAGTCGGGGAGATGCTTGGACGGCATGATCAACAGACGACCCTTCTCCACGCGAGTGGAATCGAGGGTAAGGTCCTTGCAACGTCTGAATGCCTTCCGACCGAGACTGAAACCCTTGTCGAACCAGCGCGAGGACTGCACCCGGAAGTCGACGTGGGCGAGAAGGTTTGCTGGACCAACGAGGAGCGTGACTGCCACGGTGTTAGCCTTGTTTTCACCGTAGGCAATCGTGCCCAGCCAGACCTGCGAACCCTCGGATGCTTCCTGCTTGAACTGCCTCGACCGCGTCGTGCTTTCGGTCGTTGCCGTAAAGTGTTCGACGAACCCGACCGCGAGCGGATCAGTTTCATCGATACCGACGGTAATCTGACGAAGAACCACGTTGTTCATGTGTGCATCGCTCCCTATTTTCCCCCTTGCGGAGGTGATGCCCGGGCTAGAGGAATCACACCTCTACGAAGGA
>JBBTZN010000075.1:0-3553 GCA_038061355.1 Patescibacteria group bacterium
CAATCGGCTTTGTCGCTTTAAGTCGTCTGTTACGCCGCTATCCTTGGCTGCACCCAGCCACCATGGTTGACGAGGAGAAACTATGAAAAAATCAGGCAGTCGTCCTTGGGGCCAATGGCTAGCCGCTTTCATTATTATCGCCACTGGCCTCATTTCGATTTGGCAAAGTCGGCCCGATGGCCAGTTTCATCTCTGGGTTCTTGATGTTGGCCAGGGTGATGCCATCTTTATTCAAACTCCTGATAACTACCAAATCCTAATCGATGGCGGGCCGTCTGACCAAGTGCTGGTGGGGCTTGGTCGGCACATGCCTTTTTGGGATCGGTCGATCGATTTGATTATTTTGTCGCATCCCCATGCTGATCATTTAACCGGATTGATCGACGTTGCTCGCCGTTTTCAGATTGGCGAAGTGTGGACTTCTGGCGCTGTTCACACTACGCCCGAATTTACTAGTTGGCAGGCCGTGCTCGCCAGCCGCAACATCGAAGAGAGAAACGTTTGGGCAGGTGTGACTAAACAATTTGATAACCTTGGGTTGGAAGTAATCTATCCACTGACTGACCAAACGGGGGTGCAGTCAACTAGTCAACACGATGCGACCGTCGTCGTTCGTCTGACCACCGGCAGCGCGACCGCTCTTTTAACCGGTGATCTTGAAACCGAGCAGGAGAAAAGAATTTTGGCGGCTTATTGCCCGGATCAGCAGCGACCCTGCCCACGGCTCAAGACCGATCTTTTAAAAGTCCCCCATCACGGAAGTAAGACTGGTCTAGAACCTGATTTTCTGGCGGCGATCGCGCCCAAGCAGGCTATTATTTCTAACGGTGAAAAGAACCCCTACGGCCATCCCCATCCAATCACCCTTGATCGCTTGGCTGCCGCGGCTGTTGCCACCTGGCGCACGGATCTGCAGGGGACAATCAGCGCCCAGATCAGTGCTTCTGGTTGGTTGGTCACGGCGGAAAAATAAAACTACTACTTGATACTTACTACTTTCTACTTGATACTTAAAATATGTCCGGTCACTCCAAATGGTCGCAAATTAAGCGACAAAAGGGCGTTGCTGATGCCAAGCGCGGTCAGGTTTTTACTAAACTGGCCAAGATTGTGACGGTTGCCGCCAAGCGCGGTGGTGGCGACCCTGCCATGAATCCCAGTCTGCGGGTGGCGATCGAACAAGCCCGCGCCGAAAACATGCCCAAGGATAATATCGATCGGGCCATCAAACGCGGCACCGGCGAATTGGGCGGGGCCGTCATCGAAGAGCTCCGCTACGAAGTCTACGGCCCGGCTGGCGTGGCGATTGTGATTGATGCCGTGACCGATAATCCTAATCGCACGACCGCCGAAGTGAAAGCCACCCTTAACAAACACGGTGGCAAACTCGCCACCGCTGGCGCCGTTGCCTTCCAATTTCGCCAACAGGGGATTATCCTTCTGCCTATCGCTGGCCAAAAGTTGAGTCCTGACGACCTCGAACTTATGTTGATTGAGGCCGGCGCTGCCAGCTATGAAACGCAAGGCGATTTGGTTTCTGTGATCACCGAACCAAAAGACATCAGCCATGTTAAGGATGAGCTTGTTCGCCAAGGCGTTGTCGTAACAGAGGTAAAATTGTCTTTTGAACCAATCCAAACCGTTGGCGTGACTGATCTCGGTGACGCCAAACAGATCTTGCGTTTGGTTGAAGCACTCGAAGATGTTGAGGATGTTACCAGTGTTACCGCCAATTTTGATATCAGCGACGAACTGCTTGCGAGCAGTACGTAAATTAAAAATCCGAAGCACTAAATCCGAGACAAATCCGAATGATAAAAATCATAACACGTTTTGAATTTATAGATTTGTTTCGGATTTCGCTATTCGGATTTCGGATTTGATTCGAAGGAGGAACCCTGCGGATATTAGGTCTCGATCCCGGTACGCACCGTCTGGGCTATGGCATCATTGATGCCCAGGGTAGTAACCTAACACTCCAAACCTATGGCTGTTTAGAAACTGCCCCCGCCGTTTTGCCTGGGGACCGTTTGGTTGAAATCGACCAAGTCCTTACTGCGCTCATCGATCAGTATCGGCCCGACGCCGTGGCCATCGAAGAGCTCTATTTTGTCCAAAATGTCACCACCGGTCTCAAAGTTGCCGAGGCCCGGGGTGTTTTAGTTTTGGGGGTTCGTCGCGCCCATCTGCCACTAGCGGAGTACAAACCCAATCTCATTAAATCGACCGTCACCGGCTACGGCCTGGCCAGTAAAAAACAGGTTCAAAAAATGGTTCAAATGTTGCTTAAAATGCCATCTCTTCCCACGCCCGACGATGCCGCCGACGGCCTCGCTATCGCCATCACCCATGCCGCGCTTTCGCGCGGACAAATCCGAAATCCGAATATCGAAATCCGAAATACTCGAGCCAGCAATTTGCGCAAATGATGTTTCGGATTTCGTGCTTCGGGTTTATTTCTAAAGGAGGGTACAATTCCTCAATTGCGTCAGAATATTATTACCGGCGATTGGGTCGTCATCGCTCCCGAACGCGCCAAACGTCCCAGCGATTTTATTACCAGCGGCATGGTGCGGCGTGACCACAAAGATAACTGCGCTTTTTGTGTCGGCTCCGCTGCCTGGCACACTCGCCTTAGAGGTGTTAAAGACGAGACCGATCATATCTACGTCATCCCCAACAAGTACCCCGCCTTTGTTCAGGCTGCCGATCGCTGCGAGCGGCGCAGTTTTCCCGAAGAGACATTTTTTACCAGTAAACCGGCCGTCGGCGGACACGATGTTTTAATCATCAAAGATCACGATTTATTACTCCCCCAATTTTCGCAGATCGTAATGCTTCAAACCCTAGTTATGCTTCAACGGCGCTACCAGTGGTATGCAGAGAGTGCCTGCGCCCCAGAATATATGATGGGCATCTACAATCATGGTCACGAAGCCGGAGCGTCGATCTGGCACCCCCACGCCCAACTTTTTGCCTCCGCCATCATTCCCAATCTCATCATGAAAGAGAAACAGGGGGCTGAACGTTACTACGAGAGCAATGGCGTCTGTGTCTTTTGCGATCTCTTAAAACACGAGCGGTCGACTAAAGTTCGTCTGCAAGTTGAAAGCCAGCGCTTTACCAGTTTTACCTTCTACGCCGCCCGTTTTCCCTTTGAGTTGATGATTCTCCCTAATAATCATCAGAGTCGGTTTGAAGACGCCAGTCTCACTGATCTTGTCAATCTCGCTACCGTCCTTCGTGAAGTTCTTGGTCGACTTTATCGGGTCCTCAATAACCCGCCGCTCAATATCTTTATTCATAGTCTACCCAATACATCGAGCGAATCTGACTACTATCACTGGCATATCGAAATTGCCCCGCGTTTAACAACTTATGGTGGCTTTGAAATGGGCGGTTCTACAATCATCGATGTTGTCTCGCCAGAGAATGCGGCCAAGTTCCTACGTGAGGAACATATCTAAGATTCCTTATATAACAGGACTTATGCAAATGGGGAACACTCCAGGAGTGACGATCCTGAGCCGTGCGAAGGACACTCCTGGAGTGA
>JBBTZN010000076.1:0-2140 GCA_038061355.1 Patescibacteria group bacterium
ACAAGTCTGTTTAAAACGGAGCCGTGGATTATTTGGGAAGCTAGGTTCAAATTTATTCCCGGAAACCCAACGGAACTCGATCGCATTCGCGAAGAGAAAATTACCTATCGCAAGACCCATCACCCTCAAGCTCCGTCGGTGGGGAGTATCTTTCAGAATTTATTTCTAACAGATTTGCCAGCGAATTTTTTTGATCGTTTTCCTGAGTTAAAAGACAAGATTCGGGGAACAAAAATTGGGGCTGGATCTCTGCTTGAACAACTCCAGATGAAGGGTCGACGCGTTGGCGACGCGATGGTTTCTATGGAGCACGCTAATATTGTGGTCAATACCGGTAGAGCGACAGCGGCCGATATTCGAGCGTTGGTCTCACTTATGAAGCAAGAAGTCGTAGCCCATTTTGGTATTGAGCTGCACGAAGAACCACAGTTCGTTTAAGCTTCTTAGCTAATTAGCTCTTCAGCTTGCTAGGGGTGGTGCTTCCTAAAAAGCTAAATAGCTAGCAAGCTAATCAGCTATTTATATCGGTCGGCCTGTAGCTGGAATAATTGAGCGTAGCGTCCATTGAGTTTTATCAGTTCAGCGTGGCTGCCGGATTCTTTAATGCGGCCGTTTTCAATCACCAAGATTTGATCGGCCATGCGAACGGTTGAGAAACGGTGCGAGATAAGGACGGCGGAGGTATCTTTTTTGAGTTTGAGGAATTGTTTATAAAAATGCTCTTCGGCAGCCGCATCGAGAGCGGCAGTCGGCTCGTCAAGAATTAAGAGCCGGGCCTGGCGGAAGAATGTGCGGGCGAGGGCAATTTTTTGCCACTGGCCGCCCGAAAGTTCTGTGCCCTTGTCAAATTCGCGAGCCAACATTGTTTGGTATTGATCAGGCAATTGCGTGATAAAATCGTGCGCGCCGCTTTGTTTGCCCGCTGATTCGATATTAGTTTTGGTGCTTGGCCGGCGGATATTGCCATAGCTGATATTTTCCTGGACACGTTCTTGAAGTTGGGCAAAATCTTGAAAGATAATCCCGAGAAACCTATGCAAATCGCGGGTTTTAAAATCACGAAGATCCGTACCATTGATGGTAATCTTCCCTTCAGTTGGGTCGTAAAAGCGAGCCAGAAGTTTGACGATTGTGGTTTTGCCGGCGCCATTTTCACCGACAAGTGCTAGATGCTGCCCAGGCTTAATTTCGAACGAGATATGGCGGAGTATCCAGCCCCGCTCTTGGCTAGGATAGCGGAACGAAACATCTTCAAAGCGAATGAGTCCCGGCCGATTTAAAGCGAGTTTTTTGGGAGCAACCGGTTCAGTGATTTGCGCTTTTCGCTGCTCAAAATCGTTTAAGTAACTTAAGAATTGGCGAAAACGCGTTAGGCGGGCGAGGCCATAAAGAAGACCAGTGATACTGCCTCCCAGTTGGCCGATGAGGTTACCATAGAGTGTGAACTGACCAATAGTTAGAACCCGTGTGACCGTTGACCAGGCCAGCCAGACCATGATAGCCAACCTGACAAGAAGCCCAAGCGTGCCGGTTGAAACTTCAAGCAGTAAAAAGCGTTTCGCAGTTTTTTCGAGGCTTTGTATATAGGCCTGCCAAACATCCGTGACCCCTTTGATATACGTATCTTCGAGATCAAGGAGTTTAACATCCTTGATCTCGCGGCGCTGGATGAGTTGCCAACTAAAATAATTTGCCCGCCGGGTGGGTTCGCGATAATCGTTATTAATTTTATGCAAGGCAACACCGTATTGGGTTTGAAACCAAAACATCGGTAAGGCGGCTGCAATGAGGAGCGTAATGATCCAAGTGGGTAACAAAAGGAATAGCCCAATCGTGGCCACGAGCGAAGTGACTGAACCAAGAATCTCATATGTGGTTTCGTAGAGGCTGTAAGCTTTCCACTCGAGTTCTTCATGGAGCTTTTCGATACGGTTATAGAACTCGGGATCGTCATACGTGGCGACATCAAGCCGGGCGGCTTTCCTGAGTATATGTTGCAGTATAAAGAGACGGAGTCGATCTGAGTAGATATCATTATATTTCCCATCAGTTCGGTTAATAATCAGGGCCAGCAGATAGAAGAGGCCTTCGATGATAATCAGCGTCAGAATTTTAGCCCAGGCTTCACTTACTGATGCAA
>JBBTZN010000077.1:0-1686 GCA_038061355.1 Patescibacteria group bacterium
AGTCTTGGTTTCATAGAGAGTACTGGCTCCTTGGCCACCACCGCCAGCGAAAATATAACTACTATCCGGTGAAAAATCAAGCCACGAAGCGTTGCCTGATTGATCAGACTGCCAGAGTTGTTGACCGGTGACTGTGTCGATCACGGTGACTTCGCCGACTTTACTGGCGGTGCCTAGATAGGCATCATTGTTTGAGAGCTTAAAGCCACCCGTAAATGGCCAGCTACCAATAGAGGTTTGCCAAACGATCGAGCCGTCGTTGATATTCAACTTATAGGCCCGGCCATCGCCAGAACCGGCGTAGAGGTATTGATCGGCGGCATCAAAAGCAATACCCCGAACCTGGCCATGCAAATCAGTGTGCCATTTGATCGCGCCAGTCCTCAAATCGGCTAGAACGACATCTCCGCCACCGTGACCAATACCAACATAGGCGTTGGTTGAAGAAATCTTAATTTCTTTACTATCGATACCGCCAACGTCACTTTTAGCAGTCAAACCGGGCCAGGTAAAGGCATTGGCACTTTTTGTCCAAATTGGCTGGCCAGTAGTGGCATCAATAACGCCTAAGTCATGCGTACTATTTGAAGTTGTAAAAGCGGCATAACTACCATCGCGCGACAGATCAGCTCCCCAACCTTCCCAACCCATGTCGTAGGCCCACAGTTGTTCACCGGTGAGCGTGTAGAGCTGAAGTTGGGACTTACTTTTGAGTGACTCGTCTTTCCAATTTTCCATGCCCTGGATAACAAGCACCTTATCTTCATTCTCGTCGACGACACCTTTCCAGAAACCAATATCACCGGTGATAGTTTTAGTAACCGAATAGTCGCCGACTAATTTGTCTGGTTCCAGCTTTAGGGAATAGTTTTTTACTTTGGGATCAATAAAAGCATAGGCAATCCCCTCCGCCTGGCTAGCAGTTGTTTTGGTCGTTACCAACGAACTTGACAGATTAGGAGGATTACAAGGGGCGGGCGGCGGCGCGCATTTATTTGGGGCAACATTCGCCACGGGGGATGGCTGATTATTGCTCGTCCCGCCGGCTGTCAAAAACCAGTCTGAACGAATCGGGAGATTATTAAAGCTAAAGGCTCCAGAACTAGCAGTGATCGTTTGGGTGGCATAACCTCCAGCACCAGTCGAGAGAACGACGTTCGCGTCCGCGGCTACGGCACCGGCACTTGTTTGGACTGTTCCCGTAACCGAGAGATCACCGGTCATAGCCTTTGGGTCGACGACGGTGATTGGTAGCTTCATTTCTTCGGTACGGCGCTCTTGGGTATCGTTATCCATAAATGTCCAGATTAAAGTGCGACTTTGGTCGCCGAGAGTATTTTTATCGAGCTTACCCCAATTTTCATCAAGAAATGTTTCGACATTTTCCGTTTCACCAGGGCTAAAAAAGAGCGTTTGCGGCTGTGGCCAACCGACGATTTCTTGGTTGGTTTCTAAAACCCTAATAGTGAAGTTAACCGTTTTGGCCTCACTACTCGTGTTGGTAATCGTAAAATTCATCTTCGCAAAACGATCGAAAGGGAGCATGGCCGACGGTGAACCAAAGTCGATCGTGAGATCTGCCAGACTGCTTTTAGCCGAAACGTGGCTGACTAAAAAAAGGGCCGCCAGCCCAAATGTGCAAGCTATAATAATCCATGCTTTTTGTGGCATGTTCCTCCTTACTAT
>JBBTZN010000078.1:0-5664 GCA_038061355.1 Patescibacteria group bacterium
ACCGTCCAAGTTGCCATGTTATTTCGCGTTGGCGAAGTGCGGCCGGCCGCTTTTATCTGGAATGGTCACCGCTACGAAGTGACCAGAGTTACCTTAGCCCACAAAACACGCCTGGGCGACGTTCTACAGTGGCATTTTGCGGTCGAAACTAAAGGTGGGGGAGCAGCCCGTTTGGCGTTTGATACGCTCTCTCTGGGGTGGCAGCTAGAAGCGATTGGTTAAGAAAGGTTCGTAGCTAGTAGCTGGTAGGTTCGTAAAAATCCCTACGAAGCTAAGAAGCTACAACCTAAGAACCTAGTCATGATTTTACACATTGACCTAAATAGTTTCTTCGCTCGTGTTGAGCAGCAAGCTCAACCGGCTCTTCGCAATCGGCCGATTGGCATATTGGGTAAAGGCCACAAGGGAGCTCGAACCTGTATTTGTGCCGCCAGCCCCGAGGCTAAGATATATGGCATTAAATCGGGCTTTAGTGTTTGGGAAGCTAAGCAACTCTGTCCAGAACTTATTCTCGTGCCGCCTGACTACCCCAAATACCTCGACATTTCCCGCCGCTTTATGGCGATTCTTGGCGAATTTAGCCCTTGGGTCGAGATATTTTCGATTGATGAAGCCTTTGTCGCGCTGCAACGCAACGAAAAATCCGAAATCCCAAATTCCAAATTCGAAACAAATCATAAATTCCAAAATTCAAGACATCGGGCAATCAGTAATTTTAGTCATTGGGAAATTGGTCATTCATTTGAAATTAGGAATTTGAAATTAGGAATTACTGAAGCTGAATTACAAGAAGCAATTATCGTTGCTCAATCGATTAAAACCAGACTAAAACAAGAGTTTGGTAACTGGATAACAGCTTCAGTCGGTATTGCCTGGGGAAAAATTTTTGCCAAACTGGCTGGTGAGCTCCAAAAACCCGATGGACTCGTTGTTCTTGAACAAAAAACGTGGCTGGATCGCGTCGGCAATTTGTCAGTTGGCGAACTCTGCGGAGTAGGCTATCGCCTGCAAGAACACTTAAAAAATATTGGTATCACCACTATTCGTCATTTAAGCCAGGCTGATGCCGGACAATTTGTGGCCCGCTTTGGGCCAGCCGCCGGCATGCGCCTGTGGCAAATTGGGCAGGGGATTGATCGCTCTCCAGTCGAACCGTCACACAATCTGGCTCCAGCCAAATCAATCGGCCATCAAATAACCCTCGATCACGATCAAACCTGGCGGGTGGTTTATCCGTTCGTTACCAAACTCCTTCAAAAAGTCGGTCGCCGTTTACGGCGAGCCGGTTTGGCGGCCGGGCGGCTTTCGCTCCATGTTTCCCTAGCGGGTGGCGACTGGGGAGACTCCCTTCGTCATCAACCTGCCCTTACTAGCGACGCCGCCCTTCTGCGTAGCATCCACTTTCTTTGGCAACGGGCACGTATCCACCCCAGTCGACCCGTCATTCGCCTGGGCGTGGTGGCTAGCAATCTTAAACCGGCCGGGCAACCGATATTACCGCTTTTTCCTGCTCTCGAAAGAGAAGATGCTCTCACGAAGGCTATTGATAAGGTTCGTAATCACTACGGCGAAGGCTCCATCGAATGGGGGAGTAGCTTTAACACCGAAATCGGCAATCTCCGCGATTGGCGCGGCCCACGAGCTGTTTTGGATCAGTAAAAAACCACTCGGTTTTGCATTTTATTTTTTATAGGACTTTCTCACTTTTCGTCATTGCGAGCCACAGCGTAGTCACCGCCGTAGCGGGATCCCGCCAGAGGCGGTGACAATCTCTAAACCAGATAACCAGATCGCCACGTCCGCCTAGGCGGACTCGCGATGACGATAGAGGGAAAATGAGAAAGTCCTACTATTGACACGTTCGGTTTATGTTCGGTATAATTAGCTTGTTAGCTTTCTAGCTAACTAGCTAATTAGGCAACAAAAGATTCTAAGAAGCTAAAAAGCTAATCATCTAAGCAGCTAGAAGGAGGCTCATGCCCGAACCAATCACCCCCAAGCAAAAAGCAATTTTAACCTACATCGAAAGCTATCTAGGTGATCATGACTACGCCCCCAGCTATCGTGAAATTGCCGAGGCGCTTGAATTGCGCTCGGTCGCCACGGTTGCTGAACATATTGATGGCTTAAAAAGAAAAGGCTATCTCCACAAAGAACCAAGCCTCGCCCGCTCCGTCCAACTAACACCAGTTTGGGACGAACGCACCTTTGAGATTCCCCTCCTAGGCCTTATTGCCGCTGGGGCACCAATCGAAGCTATTCGCACCAACGAAACCATCACCATTCCGCGTGACATGATGGGGCCGAATGTCTTTGCTCTTAAAGTTCGTGGCGATTCGATGATTGACGACGGTATTTTTGAAGACGACTATGTAATTATTGAACGCGTTAGTCAACCCCGCCAGGGGGAAGTAGTGGTCGCTCTAGTCGATAACGAAGCAGTTACCTTAAAGCGCTATTATCTGGAAAACGGCCGGGTTCGACTACAACCCCGTAACCCCGCCTATAAGCCAATCTTTCCCAAAAAAATCCTTGTTCAGGGCCGAGTCAAGGGCGTTATCCGCAAATTCAACTAGGTTCTTGGGTTTTTAGGTTCTTGGGTTATTAGGAGGCCGATGGCCGAGCATAGCTATCGTGATTTGATTGTTTGGCAAAAGAGCATGGATCTTATTGTTGCGATATATAAGTTGACTGAATACTTGCCAAAATCAGAGATCTATGGTTTAACTTCTCAGATGAGACGGGCCGCCGTATCAATACCGTCAAATATTGCCGAGGGTCGTCGAAGAGGTACAAGAAAAGACTATCGTTAATTTGTCGTCGTAGCGTATGCGTCAGGTGCAGAATTAGAAACTCAAGTAGAAATTGCCAAAAGACTGCCTTTTAATCAGCCTGATTACAAACCAACCGATATACTCCTAGATGAAGTAATGAGGATGCTTAATAAACTTACTATCGCTCTCTCTAAAGACCTAACAACCTAAAAACCTAGGAACCTAACCAACGAACCTCTTGTCCAATTCCGTCCCGCTTGCTAGTTTGAAGCAATGAGTTCCTATCTGCCCAAACGGCGTCTTCTAAAATTTAGTCTTTACTCAACGGCAGTTGTTCTGCCTAAAAAAATCCTGGCCGAACTTGGCTGGAAGCCTGGCGATGAAGTCAGCATTACAAGTAATCAAAAAGATAAGCAGCTCGTCATTCGTCGCACGAGCAATACGACGCCCATCGCTTCTCCTCCTTCCCAAACAACGCCTCCCAGCCGAGATCCTCAACCCTCAAAAACTATTAAAAACATCAGCGAACGCATCCATGATGAGATTTTACCAATTCCGGAAATTGACTGATGGTCCGCCTTACTCGCCATTTTTTTGAACAACCAACCTTAATTGTTGCTCGCGAACTGATAGGAGCTGAAATCGTCATTACTCATACCAATTTCACCAAAAGAGCTCGTATCATTGAAACCGAAGCCTACGTAGGGCCTGAAGATCTCGCTTCGCATGCTTCACGAGGTTTAACTAAACGAACAAAGCCTATGTTCGGCCCAGCCGGCTTTACCTATCTCTATCTTATCTACGGGATGTATTGGTGTTTGAATATTATCACTGAAAGAGAGGATTATCCGGCCGCTGTCCTTATACGAGCCGTGGAGCCGCTCGAGCCACAGGCTATCCCCAAAACTGCCAGTGGACCTGGCAAGACTTGTCGTTGGTTCGGCCTGGATGGCTCATGGAATCAAATGGACGCTTGCGGCGACATCCTCTATATTGAAATAGACGACCAACAAGCAAAACCACCAATTAGTACCGGTCCACGGATTGGTGTTGCCTATGCTGGTCAGTGGGCTGCTAAACCCTGGCGCTTCGGCTGGACTAACCATCCCAAACTCTCTAGAAAATTTTAAGTACGACTAATGCGTTTCCTCCGCACCTCCTCCGAGGTGAACGGATACCTCCTCGGAGGTGGTTGCCTTGAAACGCGTTAGTCGTGGTAAGGTTAATATGCCTAAAACACTTGATTTACATCGCCGACGTAAACCCGCCCCACCGCAACCACCTGCTCGAACCGATCGCCGCGCTGGAGTTGGTCTCTTCATTATGCTTTTTATTTTGGCCATTATTATTAGTCTGGCCTCAAATAAAGTCGCCTCCGACAATCTCCCCATCTCGCTTCAGCCAACCCCAACCCCAATTCCAACTGTCAGTAAAATAACTCCGCCGACACCGAGCCCAACCAGAGCGCCGTCGCCAAGCACCTCGCCAACGCCTAGTCCAACCCCGTCAGCGACACCTAGCCCCAGCCCAACCGAAACAACGCCTCCGCCCCCGGCGGAGCCAGATAAATCCACGATTAGTATGCGCATCCTGAATGGTAGCGGCACGTCCGGTCAAGCCGCAACATTACAAACAACTCTGAAAAAAAACGGTTTCACTGTTCGCTCAATTGCCACCGCTAAAACGCGTCGCGCAACTGGCATTATCTACTACGCCACTAGCAAACAGGCCGAAGCCGAATTCGTCGCCAGTTTTATCACAAACCGTGTGCTAGAGTTTGAGGAAAATCCAGCTCTCGCTAAACCAGATACGCTTCTAATTATTGTCGGCGCGAAATAATACGAGCTTATTAGCTGATTAGCTTGTTAGTAATCATGTAACCCTAACTAGCTAATAAGCTAACTTCCTAAAAAGCTAGAAAATGCGCCCGTAGTTTAATGGATAAAACGTTGGCCTCCGAAGCCGAAGACTAGAGGTTCGATTCCTCTCGGGCGCACCAGTTGGAATCGAACAGGAAAGGGGTCGGGAAAACACCCTGTTTTCCCGTTAGAGGAAGGCAGTCTCAGAAAGCAAAGCAGTATTGGGGACAGTATTGGGGACAGGGTAAAAGTGAACTGTCCCCAATAGTCTGTCCCCAATAGTGGAAGGTATGCAGGGTCTCTTGCAAGATAAAGAAAAAGGCCGCCCTCCCCGCTTGGGGCGCGCACCTTACATGGCAGCTTAGTTGAGACCGAGAGCCTTCATCCAGGCTTTGTGGCCTTCTTCCATGGTCTCGACGAGCTGCAGATTGACTTGATCGATCATGAACTTATTTTTCTTGATCAGCCCCATCAGCTCGAGATTTTTGATGATGGCAGTTAGGGCTATGTTGGCTCCCTTGGAGCCGACTGACTCGATCTGCCCGAGCTGACCGTAGAGCATCTTGCGACCCTCCTCGACGTTTTTTGCCTGACTGAGCGCCTGAAGAAGGGTGTAGAAACTGAACCCCTTCTCCATTGCGTCGGTTTCGGCGGCTTGATATCGCTGCCGCCACTCTGCATCGTTTTTCGCCTTGGAACCGATCGCATACATACTGGCTCGCGGGTAGCAGGCGCGGAAGCTGATGACTTCCAGTCGAGGTCGTAATTCCTCTAGCGCTGGTGCTGTCCAATTCGTTGGAATGATCGGCACTTTGAGCGTGGTAGGTTTTGCTGGCTGCTTTTCCACTTTTGCTTGTTTTGCAGCCTTTTCGGGTTTCTCATATTTAGTCGCGACTTTCGTCGATGCAGTCTTCTTTACTGGCGCTGATGTTGGTTGAGGCGGGTCAGCTTCTATTGCCGGTTGCGTAGTGACTTCCGGCTCTTCCTCAATTGTTGGCCACTGCTTCAGGAATTCTGGCAGGTTACTATCG
>JBBTZN010000079.1:0-4743 GCA_038061355.1 Patescibacteria group bacterium
CGGGGCGCAGCAGATAAATTTGGTCTGGAGTGTTGACCTGCAGTAGGTAGTTTGTTTGTTGCTGAATCACCATTTCATCTCCTTTAATAGTAATCGTATAACCGGCGTAGGCCGCGACGCTACCCTGGACTCGAATGGTAAATTCTCCATCGGCGGAAACATTAAGCGATGGCGCCGCCCCCAAACCAAGCAAGGCAAAGACCATTGTTAGAGAAACACGGCCTTGCCAACGCAGAGGTCGATGTTCGAGATGGGGAATTAAGGAAAGGGTCCGACTAACCAGGCCAATCGTTGCCAAGAGGAGTAAGAGAGCAATCCACCAGGGTAAAACAAAGGTGGTGATGGCCGTGGCTCCGGTTTGGCCGGGGGTACTGACTCGAATTGAGAGGAAACCAAGGTAGGGCAGACGGCCAATCCGGGTGGTTCGAACTAAATGCGGCGCCCGAATGGTCACGGCGTCATGTTCGGCGCCTGATTCTAGATAAGTTTCCACTGTCGATTCAGCCAAACTTGTATCATTGCCGCCTAAAAATTTGGCTTTCAAGTGGGCGATTTGGGCTGTCGGCCGATGATTTTTTAGGCGCGCCACGGCTTGGACGCCATTTAAGGATAGCCACGGGGTAGCCAGTTCAACAATTTCATAATTAGGGATCGAATTTTTTTCCACCGTTAAACCAGCCGGTAAAACCAAGGGCGCGTCGGGATTAAAGGTTTTATCGAGGGTCGTGATGGTGAGATCGTTGGTCAGCCGAACCATGATTGGCAGGCCGAATTCATGCGGGGCGAGGTTGGCACTCGCTATGCGAAACAGTAAAACACCGAAGTAATCGCCTGGCTCGGTGAGGGCGGGCAGCTCGATTTGATAATCAATGGCCCGCTGTTCGTTGGACTGGAGGACAAGCGGGAAAGCCGTTTCGGGTAAAGTTACCGATTCTCCCAGTCGAAACGGGCCAGTGTTGTCCGGTAAGACGATCAGCATCCCATCGTTATTGACGGCCAAATCACTCGAACGGACGGTGATAGTTTCGGCTTCAGGCACGGGATTGGTAAATTGCAAAGTTCCCGTCAGCCGCTCGCCTGGATGGACGACTTGCTGGATAGCGCCGGGAGTTGCCAAAAGACCGGCCCTTGGTTGGGCTTCGAGAGATTGACTGTTGGCGGCCTGGACCGGTGCGATTGGGGCTGAACCCAATAATATCACCAACGCTAACCCAAGCATGGCCAACCTAATAAATTGCTTTGAATAATTGGTAATCGACCCTCCTAGTAATCTAGTTTTAGTTTAGCCTTTCGAATGATGCGTGTCGAACTCTGTACTTTCCCCTACACTTCGCAAGTGTTTATTCCGAAGTTCACTTCCGAAGTGTGGGAAAGTACAAATGTCCTTGTATCAAATTAAGGTCGTTTGTCAAGGCAACGCTCATTGACAAACCAGCTGCTTGTTTCTAGTCTTAATCAAGAAATCCTAATAATAAAGAAGAGGTATCTCTGCGCGATTTGTCGAATGTTTTAGCTTTGGCCTTTCAACTGGGGTATATTATTGCCCTGCCGGCGGCGCTTTTTGCTTTTGGCGGCGCAACCTTGGACAAACGTTTGGATACCAGCCCGCTCTTCATTCTGTTGGGTTTGGCTTTAGCGATTAGCTCTTCCAGCCTGTTGATCGCCCGTCTAATCCGGCGCATGAATCTTGGAGTAGAGCAATCAGCTAAGCGAGAATAATAATATGGAAGAAATACATCTCACTGCCCAAACTCTTTTCAGGCTCGGCCCCTTGCCGGTGACCAACAGCCTAATTGCGACATGGCTGGGGATGCTGGTCCTGGCCGGTTTCGGTTTTGTGGCCACCCGTCGGCTCCGGCTTGTCCCAACTGGTTTCCAAAACGCGGCTGAAGCCATTATTGAAGCCCTCTTGGGCCTGATGACGCAAGTAACACAAGACCGGGCCAAGGCCGAACGCTTTTTTCCGTTTTTAGCAACATTTTTCGCCTTTATCCTGACAGCAAACTGGCTGGAACTCCTGCCCGGGTTTGGTAGCCTGACCTATGCCGGCACGCCCTTGTTGCGCTCGGCTAATACTGATCTGAATACGCCGTTGGCGTTGGCGCTTATTTCGGTGATTGGCACACAAATAGCTGGCATCGCCGCGCTGGGTTTTTGGAGACACGCCGGCCATTACCTGACGTTTAAACCGACGCTCGAGGGCGCGATCGGCACCTTCGTTGGCCTTCTGCATATTATCGGCGAGGTCGCCCGGGTGCTATCCTTTAGCTTCCGGCTGTTTGGTAATATTTTTGCCGGCGAAGTCCTCTTGGTGGTAATTTCTTACCTTGTTCCTTACCTTATCCCGCTGCCATTTTATATTATGGAACTTTTCGTCGGGCTGATTCAGGCCTTGGTCTTTACGATGCTGACACTCGTTTTTTTGACCGCCGCCACGACCGACACCCATCAAGAGGAAGGAGCGGCTCATACTTAAAGGGACTGTCGCCGAATGGCATTCTGGCCAGAAATAGCCTGGTTCGACTGCAAACATTAATCTGCTTCGCGGCGTATCGTACCTTATACACCTTGTCGCAGATAAAAGTTTTCGTCATGAACTAGCCAATTTCATGATCCAAAAGCCCATTCGGCGACAGTCCCTTGAACTAGAGGATTTTTTTCGATACGCTTACATATTCCCAAATATCAATTTATTAATAGATGATCAAATTAATTTGATCAGAAAGGAATAAGATGGAACCTGAAACTATGAAACTCCTGGGCGCAGCCATTGCGATTGGCGCCGGGGCGCTCGGTCCGGGCCTGGGGATTGGCCTAATCGGGGCGAAGGGGATGGAAGCGATTGGTCGCAATCCCGAAGCGGCGGGCAAAGTTCAGTCGGCCATGATTTTATCGCTGGCTTTTGCCGAAGCCATCGCCATTTACGCCCTCGTGGTGGCCTTGATTATTAAGTTCGTCTAGAAAATAATGGCTGCCTTGCCGACTACTTCTTTTGCGGCCGAAACGCGGGCGGTTCAGACCGAGACTGCGCCGCCATCCGGTCTGGCCGCTTTGGGCGTTGATGGTTCGGTTTTACTTGTCCAAACCGTCAATTTTTTTCTGTTGCTCCTGATTCTTTCTTGGCTTCTCTATCGTCCATTACTGCGTCTGCTTAGCGATCGGCAAAAAACGATTGCCGAAGGACTTGGCGCCGCCGAAGCGCAAAAACGGGCGGCCGCGGCCGCCGAAATCGAACGGGCCGAAATTTTGGCTCAAACCAGGCAAGAGGCGGCCGGCCTCATTACGCAAGTGCGGGAAGAATTAAAAGCCGAACGAGCTGTCACCCGGGCTGCTTTAGCTAAAGAACGGGAGCGACTGGTAACGGCGATGGAGCGCCGACTGGCAGCCGAACAAGCCAAACTCGAAGCCAGTTTGCACGCCAAACTCACCAGCCTGATAATTAAGGCTGTCGAACGGATCAGTCAAGTAAATCCACTGCCGCCAGCTGATCTGGCGGCGCAGATTGCCAAGACGGTTAAGGACTTGGAATGAGACGTCTTTCACCCGGCCAAATTGCTCAAGTTTTAATCAGCCAGGCACCACAGATACCGCCCGCCCATCTCGC
Source organism: Patescibacteria group bacterium (assembly GCA_038061355.1). Taxonomy (GTDB): domain Bacteria; phylum Patescibacteriota; class UBA1384; order JBBTZN01; family JBBTZN01; genus JBBTZN01. Next base: position 3,605 of record JBBTZN010000079.1, read on the forward strand.
CGAAGCGCTGGGCAAAATTTTGGCTAAAACCGGTCGACTTTCCGATCTGCCCTTAATTCGAGCGGCGCTGGCCGTTAAGCTCGAAACTCTTGGTTTGATAACTATCGAAACCGCCCAGCCACTAGCAAAATCTGGCGAAGAGGCCCTACAACAGCAATTGGCTGCGTCACACCCCGGCCGTCTCGTGATTTTTAGCGTCAATCGGCGTTTACTGGCTGGTTTTCGCCTCGCTCGTTCCGGCCACGTGTTTGATGCCTCGCTTGCGGGCAGTCTAAAACGTTTGAAGTCGCATCTGGAGTCAAAACAGGGAGGTTTATATGCCTGACCAACCACAAACAAGCCAGCCCGCGCCAGTTGATCTGAAAATTATTAAGGAATTAGAAACCGCGCTGGCGACATTTAACGCCGCCCCGGCGGAAATGTCGTTAGGCACGGTCCTTTCTGTCGGTGACGGGATCGCCCAGGTGATCGGCCTGTCTGGTGTCGGGGCTTTGGAATTGGTGGAATTTTCCTCCGGCGCGCGTGGCCTGGCCTTAAATCTTGAAGAAGACCGGACTGGCGTCGTAATTTTAGGTCACGATGCGGGGATCCGCACCGGCGAAGAGGTTCGGGGCACGGGCCGTCTCTTAGAGATTCCGGTTGGTCCAGAACTCTTGGGCCGGGTCGTCAACCCTCTTGGCGAACCAATCGATGGTAAAGGGCCGCTCAAAACGAAAGAGTATGGCCGGATTGAACAGATTGCCCCGGGCGTGATTACGCGACAGTCGGTGACCGTTCCTCTCCAAACTGGCATTAAAGCGATCGATGCCATGATCCCGATTGGTCGTGGTCAGCGGGAGCTGATTATTGGCGATCGTGGTACTGGTAAAACCGCCATCGCGATTGATACCATTATTAACCAAGCGCGCTTAAATGAGGCGGCCAAGAACCTAACAACCCAAGAACCTAAAAACCTCGTTTATTCGATATATGTGGCGATCGGCCAAAAAGAGGGCAAGGTGGCCCGTTTGGTGGCTTCACTCGAAGAGCATGGTGCTCTCGACAATACGATTGTAGTGGTGGCCGGCGCTGCCGACCCAGCCGCCTTAAGTTATTTGGCACCGTACACGGGCTGCGCCATGGGCGAATATTTCCGCGAC
>JBBTZN010000080.1:0-4382 GCA_038061355.1 Patescibacteria group bacterium
CAATGTTGCGGAACTCCGCCACCTGCCAGGTGGCCCCGTTGTCCTCCGACACCAGGTTCCCTGGCTTCACCCGGATAGTCCGGAGAGCCGCGGCCCCGTGTTGTTCCAAGAGGACGACCGTCTTGGTCGCGTCTTCGCTGGAGGTCACGAGGCTGAGGTCGGGCTTGCCCGGCCCGAGCAGGAAATTCTTGGCCTGCTCGGCGGTCTGGATTGGCGTGGCGCTACGAGGTGAACCACGCAGCACCTTCCAGGGGAAAACCGGATCGGTGGTGGATGCGGGGGCAGCGGACACGAGGTCGGCCAACCCCAGGAAAAACAGGAGCACCAGGGTTGCCAGAAGCGATTTTCTCATCACTTCACCTCCAGGAAATAGTACGTCGGGCCTCCCGACGTAACCTCGGCTTCGAGCGGCGGACCACTCGCCCCGCGAATCTTGACGCAGAGCTTGGTGCCCACCGGGAAGACAAAGTCGAGGATGCCGTTTTCGGGCACGACCGGCTGGTCGAGGAGCTGCCACTTCTGGTTCTCCCCATCCCAGTAGGTCACGACCAACCTGGTCTTCTTCCCAAGGAAGGTTGTTGCCGGGGTACCGTCGGGCTTTGACACCGTGACGATCGCCCGCCCTTCACTGGGCTTGATAGATCGGAGCTGGGTGGCCTGGATGCGCTGCCAGACCGAGGGATTGACCCCAATCGGAACAGACGACACCGGCGGCGCAAGCGCCACCGGAGCGGCAGTAATGATACCCGTGCCGGTGCCACCCTGGGCGACCTGGGCCTTACGACGGGCTTCGTCGGCAGCGATCTGAGCCTGGCGGGCCTCTTCAGCCAGACGAACAGCCTCGGCTTGCGCCTGCTGCTGCTCGGCCTGCGCTCGGAGAGCGGCCTTGTTGGCTCGGTAGCCCTTTAAGTACTCGGGGTTCTTGGACGTCGGCCAGGCCGGCGTCACCCCGTCGCAGTAATTATAGACCTCGAACTTGTCGTTCGGGTCGTATGCGGGATCTTCAGTGGTATCGTACACCATCACCTGAAGGAGCCCGAACTTCTTCTGGTCCTTGGGGGTCGTAATCGTGAAGAAGAAGAACTTCACTCGATTCTCACCATAGGGTCCTTCGACCCCGAGGATGATCGAGTGCCGCTTGCCGCGCTCGTACTTGGTGGTGTCGACCCGGAGCTGCCAGTTCCTACTGGCGTCCGTGAAGTCCCAGTGGCGCCCGAAGTCCAGGGTGGCTCCAATCTTCTTGACCTTGCCAGGATCGATCCCGAACGGAATCCCCTCGATGTCAAGCTGGGCCCCGACCGGGACACCGAACTTCTCACCAGAGGTATCCGTGTACGACCCAACCCTGTGCTCACCATCCATGGTCAGCACGTGGGCATTGGCGACGATCACCGGATTCTTCTCTACCTGTTCCATACTGAAAGGCATGTTCCAGGTCCACCCTGCCTGCATTTGAGCCTGCGCAGAGGTTGCAGTGACGGTCGCCGCGAGGGCGAGCATCGCCACGAGGAAAAACTGCGATGTAAAGCTACGCGTACGCGACGCCATCGCATTCACCAGTCCTTTCTTTTTTTGAGTTTGCGACGGTCACCGCCGCGGTGACGGCACCGCCGACACAGTTCTAGCCAGGAAAAGGGTTTTAGGGTAAAACGTCACCCAAAGAATTTATCAGGTGACAACTCCCACAATCCCCAGCCAGAACTCTATCGGCGATCAGATAACAGACTTGGTATTACAGACCAGGTCTATAAGTACCGGTCTATAAATACCGATTTGTAAACGTAAAATCGGATGAGACACAAAAAAGCCAGTGTCCCCTCCACTGACCTCCTCTTTTAACCTGATTAGTAAACAGGTGACACTACCACACCTGATACCTACCTGTCAAGGGTTAAGCCTGCTCTTATGGTGCACTTCTTAAACTAACCTGTCAATACCTCACATGAAATCCAAACTTCGTTTATTGCGCAAAGCGCTGTTGATTTCATGTGAGGGGTCAAAAGGGATGTAATTCCCACTCGTTAATTTCCACTCGACGAGTGGAATGGGGAGTATGGGAATTTATTTAAGAAGAACGCGGAATAAGTCGCGGTCCACCAGGTGTATCTTCTACTTCCCAACCCTGAGCAGCGATCTCCCCACGCAATTGATCGGATTTGACAAAATCTTTGGCCAGCCTCGCCAACTCACGCTCTTTAACCATTTCTAAAACAACTTGGTTTGCCTCGGCTCTTGCCGCCAAACCCAACCCCAAAACCGCCTCAAACTGCCGCCACAAGACCGGATTATCAGCCGTTTGGAGCAAAGCCAAAACCTTGGGCATATCCAAATCATCAGCTAAAGCTGTCTCAATTTTGGTCACTACCACTTGATCAATTCGCTTAGCTGGTCGATAAAACCCTTGCCGAATATGAGCCAACGCCTGGCTAGCCCCGGCCAAACTCTCCCAAGTGAAATTAAGTTTCGAACGATAATGAGCCGACAGCACTAAATAGCGAAAAGCCGCTGGCTCAAAACCCCGCTCTTCAATTTCCGCTAAGGTATAAAAGTTCTTGGCCGACTTTGCCATTTTTATTCCATCAACCAAAAGGTGCTCTGCTTCGAGAAAAAATCGGGCAAAGGGTTGGCCGGTTGCCCCGACACTCTGTGCCACTTCATCCTCGTGATGGGGAAATAGGAGGTCAATGCCGCCAGAGTGGATATCGAAAGTTTCACCAAGATATTTCATACTCATCGCCGAACATTCGATATGCCAACCCGGCCGGCCACGCAGGCCGTGCGGCCCATCCCAAACCGCTCCAACTGTTTCGTCTTCTGAATGTGCACCTTTCCAAAGGACAAAGTCCTGCGCCGCCTCTTTGGTGTACTCGTCCACATCAACGCGGGCCCCAGCCTTCAGCCCCGCCAAATCGATCTGCGACAACTTGCCGTAGTCAGCAAATTTATGCACCGCAAAATAAACCGAGCCATCTGCTTCGTAGGCCAAACCTTTAGCCATCAGCTGCTCGATCAGGGTAATCATCTCGGAAATATGCTCCGTCGCCCGCGGATAGACATTCGCCGGAGCGATGCCGAGCTTATCGCGATCGGTATAAAACCTGGCAATCCATTGCTGCGTAAAATCACCTAATTGCAAACCAGCGGCAGCGGCGCCGGCAATCGTCTTATCATCAACATCGGTCAGGTTCATCACCTGACGCACGGGATAACCGAAGTAAGCCAGCGTCCGAGCGAGTACATCCTCAAAGATAAATGTCCGTAAATTACCAATATGGACTGTGTTGTAGACGGTTGGTCCACAGCAATAAAGACCAACGGATTCACCAGTCGGCGCAAACGATTCAATCGATCGGGTCCAATAATTAAAAAATCGTAGTCGCGGCTCGGCTGCAACGCTCTTAGAATTCTTCGTCTTCGTCGTCGTCTTCTTCATCTCGGAGGTCTTCAAGACTTTCAACATCTCCCACACCCTTTACGAGGGTGTCACCACCGTCTAACCCAGCCAGGGCATCTTCATCATAGCGGCCCAAGTCCTTCATGGACATCATTCGCGAACCACATTCGGGACAAGTGTCAACCCCCTTGGCCGGCCCTTGATAGCCACAATTCGTACAAATATGATCATCAAAATAGTCGTTCATTAGCCTCCTAATTATTGATTTTTTCGGCATTTTTTTGCCGTGCCACCATCGTAGCCAGTAAATACATTGTGTCAACCCCTCACATGAAGTGGATAGCGCGATACGCTTTTTTACAGAGTAAATCCATTTCATGTGAGGGGTCAAGCCCAAAGTTATCCACCGTGCTTAACAAGTTTCAAGTTTACGTTTTTTCATCTTTCCCATACTCCTCATTCCACTCGACGAGTGGAAATTGACGGAGTGGAAATTGACGTATGGGATTGCTAGAATAGTTTCATGCGTGAGGATCTCTATGACCGCTCAATGGGAATCGGCTCTTTCTATCATATCTACAATCGAGGAGTAGCAAAAAACGCTATTTTTTCTGACAACAATGACTATCAACGTCTTCTTGAAACGATTAGTTTTTATCTCGACGATAAGCGGTCTTCAAAGCTCTCGACAGCACGCAAATTAAGAGATGCTTTACCGCTACTAACCAGTCAACCAATCGCTCCGATTGCCAATATTCATGCTTACTGTCTCATGTCAAATCACTTTCACCTGCTCCTTGAAGAAGTAACAGAGGGCGGTATCAGTCGATTTATGCGACGTGTTTTATTGAGTTATACTCGTTATTTCAACACCCGCCACAACCGAGTTGGACCACTTTTCCAAGGAACATTTCGTTTTGTTCGTGTAGAGGATGATGAGCAATTTCTTCATCTATTCTATCAACCAAAGCTTCAAAAAGATTATAAG
>JBBTZN010000081.1:0-10105 GCA_038061355.1 Patescibacteria group bacterium
ACCTACGTCCATGGGGGAAAAATTGGCGTGATGGTAGAAGTGAACTCCGAAACAGATTTTGTGGCGAAGAACGAAGAGTTTATCGGTTTTGCGCACGATGTTGCTCTCCAAATTGCTTCGATGGCACCAGAGTCTGTCGAAGCACTGTTGGAACAGCCTTTTATTAAAGAACCGAGCAAGACAATGCGCGATCTCTTACACGATATGGTTGGTAAGATTGGTGAGAATCTCTCGATTCGGCGTTTTATCCGATACGAACTCGGTGGTGAATAGGACTATTTTTATCGGGGTGAGCAGGGTATATAGGATTTACGCAAATCCTCTTTCACTCGGGGAGTGAGCTCGGCTGAAACACTCCCCGAGTGTTCCCAGATTTACGTAAGTCCTGTATAGTATGATCATGGCACTGGAAACAAGCTTACCACGAACTCGTTACCAACGGATTCTGCTGAAGCTATCGGGCGAAGCCCTAATGGGTAAGCAAGACTTTGGCATTGACGTTGAAGTAATCCATAAAATCGCGGCCGAAATTCATGCCGTTCATAGTTTGGGCGTTCAAATCGGCATCGTGATTGGTGGTGGAAATATTTTTCGTGGCTTTGGCGTGAATGCCGATAGTAAGGGCATCGATGAAACCCAAGGCCACTACATGGGCATGCTGGCGACGGTGATTAATGCCCTTGCGCTCCAAGACGCGCTGGAAAAACAAGGCAGTTTTACGCGCGTTCAAACCGCTATCCCGATTGAAAAGATTGCCGAACCCTACATTCGGCGCAAAGCGATTCGGCATTTAGAAAAAGGCCGGCTGGTTATTTTTGCCGCTGGTACGGGCAATCCGTATTTTTCAACGGATACGGCCGCGGTTTTACGGGCGGTCGAGATCGGCGCGGAGGTTTTACTCAAAGCAACAAAAGTGGATGGTGTCTATTCGGCTGATCCACGCCAGGAATCTTCGGCGGAATTGTACAAAACAATTTCTTTATCCGACGCGCTCCACCGAAAATTGGCGGTAATGGATGCCACGGCTCTCGCCTTGGCTCGCGATCATCACTTGCCCATGATTATTTTTAAGCTTTCCAGTCACGGTAATATTGCCCGGGCAGTGGCAGGAGAGATGGTTGGCACGCAAGTTGAACCAGAGTAGAATAGAGTTATGATTGATCAAACACTCCGCCACACAAAACAAGAGATGGAACAGGTTTTACTAGCTCTCTCTGACCAGCTCAAGACGCTGCATATTGGTCGAGCTTCCAGTGCCATGGTTGAGAATTTGTTAGTGGAGTACTATGGGTCGACATTACCCCTTAAGCAGGTTGGTTCGATTACGATTCCCGAAGCAAACCAAATTATTATTACTCCTTGGGACAAGGGGGCTTTGGGTCCGATTGAAGCCTCAATTCGGGCTAGTGATTTAGGAATTAATCCGGTGAACGATGGCCAGGCCATACGGATAGTTTTACCACTGCTCACTGAAGATCGTCGTTTAGAGTTGGTAAAAGTTGTCGGCAAGATGGCCGAAGAGGCCCGGATTGCTCTTAGAAACCAGCGACATACAGCCTGGGAAGCAGTCCAGTCCGCCCAAAAAAGTGGTAATTTAACAGAAGATGATCGAGAGCGCGGACGCAAAGAATTGGATAAGCTGATTGAGGGAATGAACGGTTCTGTTGAGAAAATAACAAAAGAAAAAGAACAAGCGCTACTGGCTCTATAAATGACAAAGCCCAAAGTTCAAATCAAATCAAAAGCCCAAAGTTCAAATCAAATTTGGATTTTTGAGATTGATTTGTCATTTGTCATTTGTAATTTGGATTTGCAATAGCCATGTTTCTCACGATTCTCGTTTTCGTTATAATCCTCGGTCTTCTTATTTTCGTCCACGAGTGGGGTCATTTTTTACTCGCCAGGGCCACGGGGATCAAAGTCGAGGAGTTTGCTTTTGGTTTTCCGCCTCGATTGTTGGCCTGGAAACGGGGCGAAACTGAATACGCTTTAAACCTCCTGCCGTTTGGTGGCTACGTGCGATTGTTGGGTGAAGATGGTAAAAGTAATGACCCTCGAGCCTTTAATCGCCAATCAGTTTTGAAACGACTCGGCGTGGTGGTGGCCGGCGTCTTTATGAATTTGGTTTTGGCCGTGATTGTATTTTGGGTCGGCTTTACGATTGGCATGGTACCGGTTGTTTCACAGCCGGCTGACTTGGGTGGTAGCCAGGCCCCGCAATTATTTGTGGTGGGAATTGTAAAAGATTCTGCCGCGGAAGCAATTGGTTTACTCCAGTTCGACATAATCCAAGGATTTGGCAGTAGTGATGAATTGCGTTTGTACACCCAGAGCCAGGCTGGCCAGGAGATAACGCTGACGATTATTCGTGAAGGTCAGGAAATGACCAAACAAGTGACTTTGGGCAGTGATGCGTCTGGCCCACTGGGCGTCTATACTCAACAGGTAACCAAAGTGAAACTTGGTTTTTTTGGCGCTGGCCGCGCCGCTTTTATAGAGACGGGTAAAACAGTCGTGGCTACTTTTCACTTCTTAGGTAATTTTTTTAGCCAATTAGTTAGCCGTGGTCAGGTGGCTGAAGGAGTAACCGGTCCGGTTGGTATTTTTCGCATTACCGGCCAAACGGTGCAACTTGGTTTTACTTACGTTCTTCAATTACTTGGTATTTTGTCTGTCAATCTGGCTTTGCTCAATATTCTACCCATCCCAGCCTTGGATGGTGGGCGGGGCTTGTTTGTTGTTCTCGAGGGGATTGTTAGGCGGAAGGTAGTGCGCGAAGAGATTGAAGGAGTTATCCACGCCGTTGGTTTTATCCTTTTACTCGCCCTGATTCTCTTTATTACCTATAGCGATATTGTCAACCTCTAAACTTGTTCTTGGTCACGCTTCCTGGCAGAATACAACTATATGGATATATCAAAGCATGGGCTGACAACTCGGGCAGCTGATTTTGCGACATGGTACCAAGACGTCATCGAGGCAGCTGATTTAGCTGAACACGGCGATGTTAAGGGGACGATGGTGATTAAGCCGTATGGTTATGCGATTTGGGAGCGTATCCAATCTATCTTGGATAAAAAAATTAAGGAAACTGGACATCAAAATGCCTATTTTCCGTTATTTATACCAAAGTCGTTTTTTGCGAAAGAAGCCGAACACGTCGAGGGTTTTGCGAAGGAGATGGCGGTTGTAACGCATCATCGGTTAAAGCAAGATGCCGAAAAAGGTCTGGTGGTTGACCCTGAAGCGCGACTAACAGAAGAAATAATCGTTCGTCCCACGTCTGAAACAGTTATCCATACTGCTTTTGCGCGATGGATTAAGTCGTGGCGTGATCTTCCGGTCTTAATTAACCAATGGGCCAATGTCGTGCGAATGGAGCTAAGGCCACGGATGTTTTTACGAACCACGGAGTTTCTTTGGCAAGAGGGGCATACCGCCCATGCCACCGAAATAGAAGCTGAAGAAGAAGCAAAAAAGATGCTGGCCGTTTACAAAGATCTGGCCCAGAATTTTTTTGCAATGGCCGTAATTGATGGTCAAAAAACGGAGTCGGAGAAGTTTCCAGGTGCCCTGCGAAGCTATACGATCGAAGCGATGATGCAAGATGGGAAGGCTTTGCAGACTGGAACCTCTCATAACCTTGGACAAAACTTTGCCAAGGCTTTTGATGTGACTTTTCTTGATCAAAAAAATGAAATTCAACATACCTGGATGACGAGCTGGGGGGTTAGTACGCGACTGATCGGTGGCTTAATTATGTCCCATAGTGATGACAAGGGTTTGGTTTTACCTCCCAATCTGGCACCAACCCAAGTGGTTATTATTCCAATCTGGAAAACTGAAGATCAAGAAGTTCTTGTCCAAAAAGCCGTCGACGAATTGCAGAACAAGCTCGAGATTAAGGAGATTCGGGTTATGGCCGACAGGCGCAAGCATTTAACTCTGGGTGAAAGAATGTATGAATGGGAAAAAAAAGGAATCCCAGTTACAATTCAGGTTGGTCCGCGGGATATCGAACAACAAACCATGGTGGCTATTCGGCGCGATACAGGTGAAAAGCAAATTATGAGTCTTGATAAGGACACCGAGGCTATTAAAGAAATGCTTTCAGATATCCAGGTAAAGCTCTTTGAGAAGTCAGAAAAGCAACTCGCTCATCGAACATACAAGCCGGATGATTATCAGAATTTTCAAGCCGTTATTGATGACGGTGGTTTTTTTGATGTTTCTTGGTGTGGGGACGCAGTCTGTGAAACTCAAATTAAAGAAGAAACTAAGGCGACAATCCGCTGTATTCCTTTTAATCAACCGACAGTTTTGAGTCCCTGTTTTAAGTGCGGTAAAGAGGGTATTCACCAAGTTATTTTAGCCCGCGCCTATTAAGAGAAAAAGGGCGGGGTTCAGAGGGACCTACGGTCGCCACGGCGACCTACGGGAGGGGAATGCACCGACGACCAATGGTGATTGCAAACTGGAAGATGCACACGACGCTGGCCGAAGCAGAGATTTTGGCCCGGCGGGTATTTAAAGTCGCTGAACACGTCGACGATCTTGATATTGTGCTCTTACCACCGGTAATTTGGCTACCCAGTTTACTGGAAAGTTTACATCACCGGCCCCGAGGTCTTCATTTTGGGGTGCAGAATTTCTATCCGCAAGCCGAGGGTGATGTCACAGGCGAAATAGGTACAGCAATGCTCAAGGGTTTGGCTGAATATGTCCTGATTGGCCATTCTGATCGGCGACTCCATTTTGGTGAAACGAACGAAGAAATAAATAAGAAGGTTCAAGTTGCCCTTTCCAGTGGCTTCCGGCCGATTATCTGTGTTGGCGAACTAACCCAAGTAATGCTTAAAGAAAAAGGTCGGGGTCGGCCGACAGTTCTCGAGCGCAAGAGCGATGTTTTAGCCCAGCTCAAAACGGCTCTCGCCGGGCTAGCTGACCAGCGAGTTGAACACCTCGTGATTTGTTACGAACCGCTCTGGGCGATTGGCACCGGTAATAATGTTTCGGGTCCACATGTCGAGGCGGTCCTGGAACAGTTGCGAGATTATCTGGCGAGTGCATTTTCACCGTCGGTTGCCGAGCGTATCCGTCTTATTTATGGGGGCAGCGTTAACCCATCCACAATTGCCGAGTATTTGAGTCAACCTAATATTGATGGGGTGCTTGTCGGAAAAGCGGCTCTGACTACCCAAACTTTTTTACCGATCATCGAAGCAGTTGCTGATCGATCTCACCATCTTATTCAACACCCCGACCACCGCTGATCTTTGGAATAAGCATTATATGACACGGATCAAACACTATCGACTAGGCATAGATCTGTTGACTTTGATACTTGTTGGGGTGGGTCTCATGTTTTCTCATGCCCAAGCAGCCAGCGGAGAGAAATTTGATTTGCTTGTTTATCCGAGTGTTTGGACAGTAACGAACAGTAGTTCGGATTTTAATATGATTGCCATTCGCGGGAAAAGTGGGTTTACAGGTAATGTCTCCCTAACGGTTAGCGGGCTACCGAGTAGTCTTGTCGACCATTATCCAACAAGTCAGGAATTTAGTGAAGGTAAGGGTGGTTATTATTGTACCGATCATTGTCAGGCCGCGCCTAATGCCGATTTTCCGATGGGCATTGATATTAATGATGGCCAATGGACAAGTGTTGGCCCAACCTTGCTTTTTGGTTCGTCGACGATTTCAGAGACTAAAACCGTGACGATCACAGCGACGGGCGGCGGAACAAGCGTGAGTCAATCATTTACGCTCATGGTTATTGATGATTCCTTTTCTGGTTTTCCACCTACCCAAGCGAATGTTGCCAATCCTAATGCGAATGTAACCGTCAACAATGCTGAATTTGGAGCGAATGCCTATAAGATAAACCTGACGGCTGGCCAGTCGAGGTCGGTGAATGTTGATGTCAAAAATAACGAAACAAGTGGCGTGACCCTTCAACTTCTATCGGTGTTAACCGGTGGTGGAGTGGCTGATGTCACATCTAGTCTTACGGGCGGTTTTAACTCGAGTAGCCTAACGCTTGCGGCTGGGGAACAAAGGACCGTCCCATTCACGATTACGACGCAATCAACGAGCTTAAACGGGACTTATGAATTTATTATGGGCGTGGCCCAAGCTGATGGTTCGAATCGGGCGACTCTTGGCATAAGCACGATTCTTTCTGGGGGAGCAAGTGGTGCCACTCCAACGACGAGTTCTGCTTCCGCACCAACGACCGTGGCAACGTCACAGCTTCCACCCTCAACCAGCGCTTCAACAATCGCCAGCCCATCTGTCAGCGTTTCGTCTGAAAACTCATCGGCCTCTCTAATCGAAGTTACAACCAGTACGACGGCTAATGAGTCAGAAAAAAAATCGAGCCAAGTTGGGCCTGAAGTGGAATCAATCGATCTCCAACTCGATCAGCCTCTTGTTTTAGCCCAGACGGTGAGTCATGACATTTTGGTTCCGGCCGTGGTGACGGGATCGGTCGTCGCGGCGGCGAGCTTTGCGACAACAATTGTCCCAGTCTCCGCTTTCTCGACAGGTGTTGGTGTGACAGCAACACTTGCAACGTATCTGTTGATGATTTGGAACGCCTTGCTTGAAGGAGTTGGCTTACGCCGCCGCCGCTATCCCTGGGGGACTGTTTTTGACGCCCAGAGCGATCTACCTCTTGAACTGGCGATCGTGCGTCTCAAAACCGCCGAGGGGCGAATTTTGGAGACGCGAGTGACCGACCGCGCGGGCCGGTTTGGTTTTTTGGCTCATTCGGGAACATTCTTGCTCGAAGCCATCAAGAATGGCTTTGAGACAGCGCCAGCTAGTTCGGCCAGCGGCAGTCGTTATCAGCCAGTTCTACATTCACCGAAAATGGTGATTGCTCAAGATGAAGCGGTGATTCGGGCAAATATCCCGTTGCGGTCGTTAGTTTCTAAGGGGGGTAGATGGCTTTCTGGGTCGCGGTGGCTAGGAACACTCCATCGGCCGGCTTTATTTATTAGCGTGCCGGTTGGTTTGGCTAATTATCTTCTTCTGCCAAGTAGCTTGAACCTTATCGTTTTAATTGTGTTGGGACTTGTCATCGCCAGCGAGTGGCTGATTCTCTCGCCGCGGTTTTTCGGTTTGGTGACGGGGCCTGATCATCGGCCACTGGCTGGGGTCGTGCTCCAATTAGTACGAATCGAAGATAGGAAAGTTGTTTGTACACAAGTGACTGATTACCTTGGTCATTATAGTTTTTTGGTTCGACCAGGGAGCTACCAGATGCGGGTAAACTCTCCGACTTGGCGAGCGCCCAGCTGGCTAGATACAACAGTCTTTAAAGTAACTAACCCAACGGGTGGTATTATTGATCGCTGGATTTCCGTTGCACCCGCCACCTCCCAGGAGCAGCCATGAGCGTTGCGCGGCCGAAGATTCTCATTTTAGGTGGGGGATTTGGGGGAATTCGCTTAGCCCAGCATCTCTGTCGAGACAAACCAGCGGCGGATGTGATCCTCGTTAATCGGGAAGCTTATCAAACGTATACGCCGTCGCTTTACGAAGTGGCTTGTGGCCGTCACCCCCGCCTTGTCTGTTTTTCAATCGAAGAGGCCTTAGTAAAAACTGGTGTAACCTTTGTGCAAGGCACTATTACCGGTCTTAATCTCCGTACCCAGACGGTAAAACTTGAAGATGGCAACAATCTGCCTTACGACCAAGTCGTTATTGCTCTCGGCATGATCAGCAACGATTATCATATTCCCGGTGTAGCCGAGTATGCCTTTCCTCTGAAGAGTACGGCCGATGCATGGTCACTGCGGCAACATATCGAATCGGAATATTTTGATGCCCAAGACGAATCCAGATCAATGATGAGACGAAAACTGCGGTTTATTATTGCTGGTGGTGGACCAACCGGTGTGGAATTGGCCGGCGGTTTGGCGGAGTTTCGTCGCCATCTATCTTGGGATCTGGGGATTGATCCTCGACTGACATCAATTGAAATCTGTGAGGCTGGCGAAGAAATTTTGGGTGGTAAAGACCAGCGACTGATCAAAGTGATTCGTCGTCGACTCACAAAGCTCGGAGTCGTAATCAAGACAAAAAGTCCCATTCTAAAGGAGGAGGTAGCGGCCGTGCTAATTGGTGACCAGCGCGAAGCAACGGAAACGCTGATTTGGACGGCTGGTACAAAGGTACCTCCCTTAATTGAGAAACTGGGGGGGGTGACGCTGAATCGTAGCGGTCGCATAGTGGTTGATGGCTATTTACGTGCTCAAGGTTTTGCCAATGTTTGGGTTATTGGCGATCTTGCCGCAACGTCCGATTCTGGCACGGCGCAGATTGCTCTCCACCACGGCGAATATGTGGCTGATAATCTGGTTCGAGTCCTTACTAATCAGCCCTTACGGCATTATGAACCGGCGACCCCAATCCTCGTTATGCCAATCGGGGCCCGCTATGCAATTATTAGACTGGGCCACTTCGTCATTCAGGGCTGGCTGGGGATGGCCATTCGATACTTGGCGGATTTGCGCTATCTTCTTAGCTTCTTGCCACTCACCGAGGCTCTTAATACCTGGTTGGTTGGCCATCGACCATGTGCTCTCTGTCGTATGCAATCAGCTAACCTACTACGCCTCTCACGGAAGAGGGTATAAGGCCATGATAGCGAGTGTAGTTGATTTAATGGTGGCACGACGACGCGTTTTAGTACGGGTAGATTGGAATGTGGCCTGTGATGAAGCCGGGACAATCACCGACGATTTTCGGATTAGGGCGAGCTTGCCAACGATTCGTTTATTACGTAAGAAAAAAGCCCAGAAGATTATTCTGGCGGCTCATTTTGGTAATCCAGTTGTGCGCATCGGCGAGGGTCTCGAGCGGACGATTGCCGGCAATCGTCGACTGACGTTCGCGGTTGTGGCCAAACATGCCGCACAACTTCTCCACCTGCCTGATATCAACCCTAAATTGGTCATCCTACCGGGTAGCCCTTTACCAGCTTATGAACTTGCCCCCGACTTAATCTTGTTAGAAAATTTGCGGTTTGATAGCGGCGAATTAGCCAATGACCCCAAATTTGGTCGAGCTCTCGCCGCCCTCGCTGACTGTTTTGTAAACGAGGCTTTTGCCGAGGTTCATCGGAGCGTCGCAAGCCTTTCCTATCCGCCTCAAACCTTGCCGAGTGCGATTGGTTTGGAACTAGCTGACGAACTTAGCCACCTCTCTCTTTTTGTCGACAAACCACCTAAACCGACCGTCATGGTTTTGGGTGGGGCAAAAGTTTATGACAAGGCGATGCTGATTGATACGCTTCTTAAAAAGATTGATACCTTTTTGCTTGGCGGCGTGATGGCGAACACTTTCTTAGCCGCTCAAGGAGTTGATTTACGACGTTCTTTGATTGAACGGGATCGGCTGGAAGTGGTTCGTGGGCTTTTGAATCGGGCACCGGGCAAGTTTATTTTGCCGATTGATTTTGTTTGGGATCGAGATCGAGCCCTCGATATTGGCTCTCAAACCGTTGCTCTCTACCGACGCTATCTCGCTAAGGCCAAGTTGATTTTTTGGAACGGGCCAATGGGCTGGACAGCATCCGGCCGTGATCGTTATTTTCATGGGAGTGAAGCTATGGCGGAGAGCATGAGCACGAGCGACGCAACAACGATTGTGGCCGGAGGTGATACCCTGGCCGTTGTCGATCGACTTCATCTCGAGAAAAAATTCAGCTTTCGTTCGACTGGTGGGGGCGCGACACTCGCTTATTTGGCGGGAGATGAACTGCCAGGACTGGTCGCCCTGGAGCGCGGAAAGTCAAAATCCTAAATTAATTTTTATTTTTTTGTATTGTCTCGGATTTGGTGCTTCGGATTTCGGATTTTAGATTCAATTACCGAAAGCGTTTAGTTTC
Source organism: Patescibacteria group bacterium (assembly GCA_038061355.1). Classification (GTDB taxonomy): domain Bacteria; phylum Patescibacteriota; class UBA1384; order JBBTZN01; family JBBTZN01; genus JBBTZN01. The sequence continues at coordinate 9,899 of JBBTZN010000081.1, forward strand.
TGCTAGGTTGTGCCTAGGAGTTATATGACTCGTCACTTGGCTATCTTTGTGGGCGACGCGATCGAGAAAATCTTTCGTGGCGAGAAAGTTGTTGAGGGTCGTTTTTCCGAGAGTCGAATTATTCCCTTTGCGTCAGTTATGCGCGGTGATGAGATTTATCTCAAACAGTCTGGTGGTCCAGTCTTGGGCAGGGTAAGTGTCGATAAT
>JBBTZN010000082.1:0-5084 GCA_038061355.1 Patescibacteria group bacterium
CGCAGTGGCTAGCGCGCCCGCTTTGGGAGCGGGAGGCCGAGAGTTCGAATCTCTCATCCCCGACCAATTCAGATTGAATGAATGTGTACTGATGCTGCCGAGCTCAAATAATCCAACATTTATTAATTAATTGAACTGGTATATATAGTATGGTACGATAGTTTCGTGAAATTATCTCTACGCAAAAAAGCAGAGGATTTACGTCGAGCAGGTTGGTCGTATAATATTATTGCTGATCGTCTTGGATTGTCGAAAAGTACCTTGAGTAATTGGCTCCGCGAAATCCCTTTTCAACCCAACCTGACCGTTCAAAAACGTATTTTGGCTGGCCCGGCAAAATCGGCTGCTCGGAATCACGCTAGGAAGATATCTTCAATTGAACTAATTCGAGCACGAGCAGGGATTGAGCTAGGAAAATTAACACATCGCGATCTCTGGATGCTAGGACTTGGCATTTATTTAGGTGAAGGATCAAAAATCTATGAGATCACCAGAATTACTAATTCTGATCCTGATATTTTGCGTGTGAGTGTCCACTGGCTTAGAGAAATTTGTGGTGTTCCATTAGATAATTTTGCTGTTCGTCTTCATATCTATCCTGACACAGATCAAAAATTGGCCGAACAGTATTGGGAAGAGATAACTGGAATACCTTCAAAACAATTTCAAAAAGTTTCAGTCGATCGAAGATTAAATAAAAAAAGAAAGAATCAAGGAAAGTTGCCCTTTGGAACGGCGCATATTACAATTCTTTCTCATGGTATTCAAAAGCATGGAGTCCTTCTTCATCGTCGAATTATGGGTTGGATCCACGAGGTTATGAAGCAGATGCGGGTGTAGTTTAGTGGTTAAACATCTCTCTTCCAAGGAGAAATCACGGGTTCGATTCCCGTCACCCGCTCCAAGATTTGACTTTCTGACGACCTGGCCCAACAGCCAAAAAACGGATAAACTTATTTAAAATATGCTGTATGCTGATCATTTTGCCCAGGCCGAGTACAAAACAGCCCTAATTTACGAAACACTTTTTTGGGTTGAAACTAATTCGGATTTTCGAAAGCTTCTCAAAAAACTGGCCGCGAGTGAGCGAGAAGATTTTGCTTTCTGGCAGAAATTGGTTACACCCGATCGACAACTCTACGGTATTAGTCCGTTTGAACGATGGTTTTACAAAACTTTTCGTCGGTTATTTGGTTTCACCATGACGGCTAAACTTCTAGAACGAAGAGAACAACAGATGATCGCTAATTATCACAGTTTTCGCCAAACTATCACTGACGCCAAGCTTCGTCACCAAATTGATGAATTTGTCCGTCGAGAACTGTTGGACGAAGCGTGTCTCAAAGATGTTATCAAGGAAAACCATCTCAACTCGATGGCCAATATCATGCTGGGTTTTAACGATGGTTTGATCGAATTGACCGGTACTTTAACCGGTCTAACCTTGGCTCTTCAAGGCACCAAACTCGTTGCGGTCACTGGCTTGATTGCCGGCTTGTCGGCCACCCTGTCAATGACAGCTTCCGCTTACGCCCAAGCTCGTTACGATCCGCTTAAAAATCCCAAAACCGCCGCCTTGTCTACCGGCATAACCTATCTCATAATCGTGTTGCTTTTGATTTTTCCTTTTTTGATTGCCCATGACCCCGCCACGGCTCTGGCGGCTATGCTGGTTATTGTCTTAATAATTTTACTAGCGGCGGCCGGTTACACGGCTATTTTGTATGACAAACCTTTTTTCCGGCAATTTTTGGAAATGGCCATTATCAGCTTGGGCGTAGCCGCTATTTCCTTTGGTTTAGGTTTCGTTCTCCGACAGCTATTTGGGCTTAATGCAAACTAATATAAAGGGGCTGTCGCCGAATGGGCTTTTGGATCATGAAATTGGTTGGTTCATGACGAAAACTTTTATCTGCGACAAGGTGTATAAGGTACGATACGCCGCGAAGCAGATTAAAGTTTGCAGTCGAACCAGGCTATTTCTGGCCAGAATGCCATTCGGCGACAGCCCTATAAAGGGTCAGAAATCATAAAACAGCGTGCTTAATAATCCGATCGGATTATTAAGCACGCTGTACGGTCAGGACTTAGGGCAAATCCTACTCCAAGAATAGGTAAATGTAAAGATAAAAAACATATAAAATGTGCTATAATTTGAGTATGATAAACAAATCACGACTTTGGCTTGGTTTGAGGATTGGTTTTTGTTTTTTCGGGGCAATCGCAATAGGCGTCTATTTAGGACAACTCGTTCAGCTACCCGACCCCATTACCAGCCCAACAATTTCCCCCACCCTTACAATGAGCCCAACCACTCCCGTCTCAACGCTATCACCAATCAATACCCCTTCTGTTACGTCAATCCCAAATTCGAAGGTGGAAACAACATTGCCCTCCTCGGCCCTGATTGCTAAAGTGCCGTTTATCGAACAAGCTCCGCTTAAAAATTGGGATGCCGTTCACGAAGAAACCTGTGAAGAGGCGGCGGTTTTAACCGTTGTCCACTACTTCGAAGAGCAACGCCAACCGGCGCCAGCTGAAATTGAAACTGAACTACAAAACCTGATCGCCTGGGAACAAAAAGTACTGGGAATGTACGAAGATACAACGGTGGCCGAAACCGCCCGGATGTTAGTTGAGTATTTCAACTATGGCGAGCGGGTACGGATCGTCGAATTAACCAAACTCGACGATCTCAAACGTGAAGTGGCGGCCGGGCGGCCGGTGATTGTACCGGCGGCGGGGCGACTACTCGGTAACCGCTACTTTAAGTCACCGGGCCCGATTTATCACATGACCGTGGTGATCGGCTACACCGAAACCGAGATTATTTCCAACGATCCCGGCACCCAGCATGGGGCCGGCTACCGTTACGACGCCGCTCAATTCTGGATCGCCATTCATGATTTTGTGAATCGTTCCGACGAGGGCATGGCCAGCGGTGCCAAGCTGGCGCTGGTGGTTGACTGAATCGGTCGTGGCGACTAGGATAATAATGCATCAAGAGATGCATTATTAAAGAAAACGGCCAGGGTAACAACACCATGAATCAAACGTTCTCTCAGTGGATACGAATTGGACTCGGGATAACGCTGACGTAACCTGACGGGCTACGCCGCAATTTAGGTGTCTGTACTCTGACCACTAAGAAAGGTGGTACAAATGGATTTAACAGTCATACTGGCCGTCGCTGGGCTTGTGCTTGGTGGCGCGATCGGTTTTTATGCCAAAGGTGGCTTGGCCCGCAAATCCCAGGTTGAGGCCGATACCAAGCAAAAGGCGGTGCTTCTCGAAGCCAAGGAAGAAGCCCTCAAGATTCGGGAAGACGCGAAAAAGGACATCGAGAGTTCACGCCACGAACTCAAGGATCTTGAAGATCGTATTCGCCGGCGCGAAGAACAGATTACCAGCCGCATCGAAGAACTTGATAGTGAGCGGAAACGGATTCTCGATCGCGAACGGGAATTGGATCAGATTCGGGCTGAACTTGAGGATCTGCGGGGCCGAGAAATAACCGAGCTGGAAAAGGTCGCCAAACTCAAAAAGGATGAAGCCAAAGAACTGCTGTTGAAGGGTGTCGAACGTGAGTTCAAAGACGATTTAGTGCGCCAGTATAAGAAGATTCGCGAAGAAGTGAAAGCCGACGCCGAAACGCAAAGCCGCAATATATTAGCCTCCGCCATTCAGCGGCTGGCCGCGGAATCAACAACGGAATCAACAACTTCGGTTGTTCATCTTCCTTCTGAAGAGATGAAGGGGCGAATTATTGGTAAAGAAGGCCGTAACATTCAGGCGTTTGAACGAGCGACTGGCGTGGACGTGATTATCGACGGCGATAGCCCCGACACGGTCACGCTCTCCTGCTTCGACTCGATTCGCCGCCAAGTGGCTAAAACCGCTTTAGAGCGCCTGATTGCCGACGGCCGGATCCAACCGGCTAAAATTGAAGAGTTAGTCCAAAAAGCCGAAGCCGACGTGGGTAAAGATATGGAAAAGGCCGCCGAAGATGCTTTGCAAGAAGTAGGTGTCACCGGTGTCCACCCCGACATGGTCAAGATTTTGGGGCGGCTGAAGTATCGCACCTCGTTTGGCCAAAATGTCCTTCAACATTCACTGGAAATGGGCCATGTCGCGGGAGCTCTCGCAGCCGAGATCGGGGCCAATGTGGAAATCTGTAAGAAAGCCGCCATTCTCCACGATATCGGTAAAGCCGTTGACGCTGATATTCCAGGGGCGCACCACCACATTTCCATGGACATTGCCCGCAAATATGGCATGAGCGAGCATATCGTCAACGCCATCGGTGCCCACCACGACGATATTGATCCCAAATCTGTCGAAGCAATCATTGTGCGAGCCGCGGACGCAATTTCGGCCGGACGGCCAGGCGCCCGTCGCGAAACCCTCGAAAACTATATCAAGCGCGTGAAAGAGCTGGAAAATATTGCTTTGAGCTTTAATGGAGTTAATAAAGCCTTTGCTATTCAAGCTGGGCGCGAAGTACGGATTATCGTCAAGCCTGAAGAGGTGGACGATCTCGGGGCTTTGAAACTCTCCCGCGATATCGCCCGCAAAATCGAAGGTGATATGCAGTACCCGGGTGTAATTAAGGTCAACGTCATCCGCGAAACCCGCTCAATCGAATACGCCAAATAATAGTTACTTTTCTTATTTAGATAACCACAATCTTCTCTTCCAACCTTCCAACTATAACTTTCCAAGTGAGACTTGGAAAGTTATAGTTGGTGTATGGGAAATCGCAAGCACCCTTTTCGAACGGGTAATTTCTATCATATCTTTAATCGCGGGGTCGAGAAGCGACTAATTTTTATGGATGCCAGCCACTATCAGGAATTCCTCGAGCGATTAGCTTTTTATCAGCAAGAACGGCAGCCGATAAAATTCAGTAAGAGCGGTTTTTATTTTGAAGAGCGTCACGAACCCTTTCGCTTTGAGATTATCGCCTATGCCCTCATGCCGAACCATTTTCATCTTCTGATTCAAGCGCTTAGCGATGAAGGCGTCCCGAAAAGTTTAGCGCAGTTTCTGAATAGCTACACAAAGTACTTTAATACTCGCCACCA
>JBBTZN010000083.1:0-1725 GCA_038061355.1 Patescibacteria group bacterium
AGCTAGTTTGAGTTTGTCGGTCAGAACATCGTTAATAGTCTTAAAGATTGCCGCTCAGGCGTCGGTTGCTAAAAGTTGGGCTAACTGGGCATCGTTTTGAGGATCACCAATCAACACGATGGACAGCGAATAATGGAGGCGGCCCGCTTCGTCGAGGCCGAGACCATGGACGGTGTATGAACTGGCGCAAGCGCCAGCCATCTTCTGTGGCTGGTTGAGCCCCGCCAGGTTAAGCTCGGCAACAGGATCATTCAACAAGACCGAAGAGATCGGCCTATCTCGATTTAGATACCAAAATCCGCCAGCAACGATAATAATTAGCAGAATGATAATTGCTAACCAAATCCATTTCCGTGGCGAAGTTGGAGTCTGAAATTCAGAGTCCGAACTTGGTGGCAGTTGTGGTTCGTTGGCCGTCGGCGGTGATAGGACTAAATTTTCCTCAAGTAGCGACTCTTGGTTCACTGTGCCCCCTTCTTCGTCAGAAAGTTAAAACCTGGATTTTGATTCATGAACTGATTATAAAAAGCTGTCGAAGTCTTACCAGTTTCGACGTCCATTACCTGGAATTGATCTTTTTGACCGTTGTAGCCAGTCACTAACACAACACCGCTCGATTGTTTTTTGTCGATCATTGTTGTCACCCAGGCGATGGCCGGCTCACCATTGGCCAGCCGGGCCGTAATATTTCCCAAATCAGTCGGCCGATCGACCGTGTAACCCTGAAGATTAATCTCGTTGAGTATGTCTTTGCTCAACAAACCGGCCGTGACGGAAGATGGCGTCGCCTTGGCCAGAATATCTCTGATCACGCCCGCATCGGTTTTAGATTTGGCTACGGTAGATGTTCCATAACTCGCGGGAATCGTTTGTTTTGAACCATTCACTTCAATCGTTTGTTGGGTATTCACGATACCGCCTGGATTATTCAGCTTCCAAACCACGGCGACTTTGATTCGCGTCGTGGTGTAATTATCAACTTTTTTCCCACTAAATTTGCGCGCCACTTCTTCTATCACGCCGCACACACCGTCAGGCAAAAAAAGTGAAGAAATCGTTGGATCGAATGGAGACTTAAATTCGAGCGATAAGCTGTTATTTTCATGATAAATTGGCGGTTTCATTAAGATCGCGCCAGTGCCAACCCCCATTTCAAATTCGGACATCGAACCTCCGCGCTCGGGTGACCAATATCCATAATGACTTGGCACATTGAGCGGCGTACTGGTCTTTAAAAACAGCTTTTCAGCCGTGGCGCCACCCGGTGAATTTATTGTTAATGTGCGTGGCAAATCGTTACCAAATTGAGGTATCCATAAACCACCGTGGCAATAGCGCAACGAATCGTCGGGCCCAGAACAACCTTGACCGCAATAACTAAATCCTTGGGTAATCGATGCTGGTTGCTGAAACTCGATCGTTTCGGTCATAAACTGTCCATCGGCACTCGTTTCAAACCGATGCACGCTCGGATTAAGCGCGTAGACCGGTAGGGTACCGGTACTCACAGTCAAAATTAAAACTGGAAGTATAAATCGTCGTAGCATCACAAAATTATCGTACATGAATTTAACCAAACTAGCGAGAAATCCCTCCTAACACTTCTCAAGTGTAATTTTGGATATTAACTTCCAATAAGAGAGCCTGTGTGGCTCTCTTATTGATCCGATCGGCTTGTACAACCTAGCACCGGCCAGGATGGGTACGGCAATACAACATAAACAT
>JBBTZN010000084.1:0-8224 GCA_038061355.1 Patescibacteria group bacterium
GCAACTGCATCGGCACGGTCACACCCTCTACCGACCCTTGCCCACCGCCCAAAACCTGGCCATAGCCATTCATTCCCTCACCAAAAGTCTGGCCGTTAAGTTGCCCCAATATGGAACCACTCCCCGTCGCGTTCGTAATCACTGTCGGCGGAATCCAATTGCCAAGAGCGTTTTTGGTAAAACCGAGCCGCGCATACTGTTCAGGAGTAATCGTGCCGGCGCTCTTCGCGTACTGTTCCGCCGCCGCGTCAATAAATCCTTTCTGCTCCCTAATCTCATTCGCAAAGATCGAAGCTTCGAGCTGCTCGTAATTGTTGTAAGTGAAGGTTGGCGTTAAGGCTGGCGCCGTCGCCAAAGTGACTGGTGGCTCAACAAACTCAAAACCAGCGACCGCACCACCATTATTGGCCGCCAATATATCTGCGGCAATCGTACGATCCGCATTATAAATCGTGCTGGCCAACCGCCCAGCTTGTTCGTCGTCGTGCTGCTTTTTAAGCGCCGCTTCCAGTCGAGCCGCTTCTTTCACGTCTGCCGCTTGTTGGGCAAACAACCCAGCGGCTTGATTAACGATACTTATGGCCTGCAAGTAAGCCTTTTTGTCGGCATCGGTTGTCGCCAGCATCAACTGTTCGGTAATTTTATTAGATAAATATGTCGCCTGCATTTGTATTACAAACTCATTAAAGACGGTGGTCTTCCCAAGATTCACTGAAAATTGATTCGCTTTTTCAAGCAACCATTTGGCGCTAATATTTTGCAGTGACTTTGTCTCTCTTAGCGAAGCTGGATTACCGGCTTGAGCATAATAATCAAGCAGTACCCGATTATCACCAGCCGGTCGGCCAACAATCGTGGCGGCCAGTTGACCGTCTAAGTTTGGATTGAGACCCGAATTTTTTAGGACCGCGAGCGGAACTGCCTGATCAACACTTGTGCCATCTTGGGCGACGCCAACAATCCGGTAGATTTCGGTGCCGGGAATCAGATCCACCTGAAATGAGTGCATCTTGGCAAAATCAACAAAGTCGATAGTAACCTTGTCCCAATTGCCTTCATTCGTGATCAGATTAGCTTGAATCAGTTGAGTATCTTTTTTATATTCGTATGCTTGGCTTTTTGGATTCCACTCGAGTTTTCCGGACAAATCAAGCGAAGTAGGATCATCTTGTTCGGCTGGTAATTGCCCCAACTGCTTTAGTAATGAACTCACGCGGCCATAAGCTTCGCTTACTTTCTTTTCTAAAAGCTGGTTGTCGCCACTGTCAAAAGTGTTGAGTTTTGTCTGATAGCTTTCAAGATCTTTGATAAGTTTAGCTAGATTCCCCGGATTAAGTTTGTCGAGTTGTAGCTCGTTCAAGCGAGCAACTGCCGACGGCCCAACAGCGGCGTCAAGCGCGTAATCGCCCAGTGCCGTCAAGGTCATCTTGCCATTCACCAACTCCCAACGATCACCGTTGACTGTGGTGGTCGCTTTGCCTGTCGACATCCCAACTACATTTGTGTAACTGCCATCGGCAAGTTGGACAATACCACCCTCTCCTGGCCGCTCGGTTGTCGTCGTCCCATCGGCTAAGAGATACACGAGTGGTGGCGGCTCAACCAGCGCTGCACCTTGAATTGAACCTCCAACTAACGCCGTCAGATTCTTACTGTTTTCCGCCGCCATCTGCGCGGCTTTGGCAACCGCATTAATGTCCACATAGCCAACTATCTGGCCGAGGGAGTTTACTTGTGTCACAATCCGACCATCAACAATATCGCTGGGCTTGTAAACCGTCCGCATCTGTCCGTCAGAAAACGTCACTTCGGATCCGCCGGAATTCAAAACACGAACATCTTTGATAATAGTTTCACCCTTGGCATTCTTCCCAAAGGCCGATTCGAGCTTGGCGGCGACGATCGTTGCCGTTACCGGATCCATTCCTTGATCGCGAACTGCTTGTATCACCGCGTCTTCGTATTTTAAGAAATTACCTAAAGTGCCGGTGATTTCGGCACCTCGGGCGGCTTTAAGTAAGTCAGCGATTTCCGCTATCTCGGCTGGTGGTAAGTATTTATTCTCCGTACTAACTTCGCCAGCTCCTCCCGATTGAGAAACTTTGTATTGATCTTTCCCATAAATGAAAGTATTGCCAGAGCCAGTGGAAACGATCAGTTCACCGGCATCATTGAAGTAGGCAAGCTGAAGATTCCCGGGCAAGTGCAAGTCAGCCGCCGAAAGTGAACCGATCAAATAGCCACCGTTCGCATCTAAATGTGAGAAGGTGATGGTCTTCCCATCAACGCTAAGCGTCACCACCACGTCCTTAAGAGTCCCGTCACGATCAGCCATAATCGTTGGAGGTGGTGCTGTCTTAGGGGCATACTGAATCGAACTGGGTAGATCAGTCGGATTAAAACCACGACCGCTAATTCCGTTAACTAAAGGCGCTACTAGATTATCAGCCAGGAAGTTAGCGGGCATATTATCCCTCGAACCACTGAAAATACCAGTGACAGCATCGGCGATCGCTGTCCCAGCATAACCAACATTTGTGACCACCGCTCCAACGTACTCGGTATTCTTAGCTTCATTCCATTGATCAGCAATCCAACCACCCGTTTGTGACAGACCATACGACACGTTTTCAAGAGTCCCAGTGACGTTATTAGTCCAGGCACGTGAAATAGTGTCAATAATGAGCTCTGCGCCTGTCGGTACATTTGCGTCGTCGAACCGGTTGATCGAAGTGGCGTGAACGATATCACCGCTCTTCGAAGCCGTTAGTGCGCCGAGTGGCAGACCAAGCTCGGTTCTAGAATAAGTGCCGATCAGTTCATTCCGGTCGTTGTACAAGTCAAACTGCCCCGAGCTATTCACTTTGGCATAATTGGCATCTTTCCAAGCATCAGTTGGAGTAAGATAGGTGTTCTCACGCCCAACCAACATGTTTTGAACATTGGTACCAGTGGCCGCCCGATACAGGCTGTTGTCTTGCAATGAACTATTTAATGCCACGGAGGTCGCCAAATGCGAACCTGGACCAATAAATTCCGCGAATTTGTCGGCGCCGGTTCCAAGTAGCGTCCCCATCTGCCAACCGATCATAACTGAACCTTGCACGCCGATCGCGCCAGCCAAGAATCGACCCATGGTGGGCGAGACCGCTTTTATTAAACCTTCAAAGACTGTGTCTTCAAGGCGTTCTTGCGCCATATTGACCGCAATGTCGGTGGTGCCGCCGATCACATCACCGCCAGCAATCTTCATCGCCCCTTGAACAAGAATCAATCCTTTTTCTCCCTTATCACCATCAATTATGAAACCAGCCGAGTGAGCGCTGGCGGAATCGAGCATGTATAGATCTCGTCCGGTAGCAGGATTAAACGTAGCGGTCGCATCGACCACCTGTACTACTTTTGTGGTGGTACCGTCACCAGTCAAAATTGTCAACGGACCTAGATTTGAGGTACTAGGCAAAATCGTTACCTGGCCAGTGCCATCAATCGAAATACGCACTGGGCGCGCATCCTTTTTAGAATCAGGTGGGTCGAATGCAATCTGTACTCGACCATCCGAACCAATGTACGCTTTGCCATTTGTTTGATTATCTGGCGTATCCAGGCTAACCGATGAAATCACGCCAGTATCAGGATTAACGATCGCCTTCACTCGTGTTTCGCCGATCGCATATATAGCACTGGGATCGACGAGGAATGTCGAACCAGTCGGTTGAGATGAGCTCGGCGAATCGAACGATGGCGTTGCGCCAGCCACCGAAAACCTAGTAGCCGAAGCATAATCGGCGGTCACAATACCAGCGGCTCGCAAAACAGCCACATTCGGATCACTGGCGGGGTAACTATATGCCCGATCGTTGGTAATAACGTCATAGCCGCCCGCGGCGTTTTGACTAACGACACTGTCCGTGTATTTCGCTCCGTTGGAACGATTAATAAGGTTGCTAAGAGCGAAGTCTTCAGCCGACGAGGCCGCGCGGGCGCCAGTCAATGAATTATTTAACAAGCTATTTGACAAATCCACCCTTGTTTCTTGAGGAGTCAATAAACGACTCGGAATGGCAAAACCGTCATCACCGCCGCCACCTGAATCATCATCTTCTTCTTTTGCCGGCCGAACGATTGTAATTTCGCCAGAGAATACCGACGTTGGCGACCAAATCTGACTATTACCGACCAGATTCTGACTAACCAAATCATTACCTAGTTGAACCTGCGCGCCGCTAACCTCGGTCCCAGTTCCTGGCGCGTTTATTACTGGCAGGATAGCTGTTCCGTCTAGCGTATTGCCCGCAGAACTATCGAGTCCTGACGGGTTTGATAGTCGAACTGTATCAGCCAGTATTCGCTTAAGCGCCGCTGTCGCTGACTCCGGCGTCAGTTGGGGATTATTAGCCACGAGCAAATCAAGTTGGGCAAGGGCACTGCTATCTGAACCAAGCGTCGGCACGGATATATCAATAATTAGTCGCTTACCCGTTTGGAGTTCCGGTTCAATCATCGGTGTTGTCCGCGCTAAAAACCCGCGAGCATCAGCTTGGTAGGCTGTTAGATTAGCTTCAAGTTGAGTTGCCCGTGCTGGATCGTTTACTCGAACCGTCTCGATTTCAGCCAAAATAGCCTGAACATCAGCTGGGCTTGGGGCCTGCGGATTTGTTGCTATTTCGACAAGCGAATTTCTCAAACCAGCATCGATTCTTTCGAAATCGGCTGCGGCAAATTCTAATCGGGACGTCACAATATCAGCTACTGGAACAACCACTACTTTGATCGGTTGACCAGCGGCAACTCCAACTGGTTGGCCATCAGAACCAAAAATTATCTCGGAAGGCCCATTGATAATTTCCGTCACCGCGGAAATACCGTCTTCCGCCAACTGGAATTGGATAGCGTCGAGCTGACGGTACGCTTCGATGAACAATTTTTGGTCTAGAATTGTCGCTTGGTTAGCTTTAACCCTTGCATAGAAAAAATCAAAATTCACTCGGGTTTGAATGAATGCGTCCAAAGGAGGACTGTTGAACTCATCAAACGCTCGAAAATCTCCCTGGCCGGTGGTATCGAGAATTAACCCTCTTACTCCCCGAACGGCCACTTCCGGGGTAATGCCCTTGGGCAATTTCGCGCTGTTCGCGCGGTAATATTCAGTCAAAACGTCTGCTTTGGCCGCTGTCGAGTTCAAATCGGATCCTTGAGCAAGAGCGGCCTCAATTTGAGTGTCTAATTCTTGCCGGGCTTGGGCGGGATTGGTTTGGATTAAAGTTAGTAGCTGGCTATCAATCTGGACGTTGAGTCTCTGGGCCACCTGCTGCTGAAGCGCCTTTCGCCCTTCTTCTGTTAGACATGTTTTGGCAAAGGCTGTTTCTATCCCCAAGATACGAACGAACCATTGCGGCCGCAATGCTGTCCCGGCAGGGCAGTCGGCACCGGTTAACGATTCGATTAATTCGGTCGGGGTTAACACCTTCTCCGCTTGACGAAGTTCACTTTGGGTTTGATCAACGATCAATGGGTCATAACCGATGGGCTGTTTATTATAAGCCAATTCCAGGAGAGCGGGCAGATCAACGCTAAACCGTTTGGCCTCGAGCTGCTGGGCCACAAACCGAAGCTGGGGAGCGGTCACAGTGGTTCCTTCCGGCCGACCGGCCGCCATCAAGATAAATTGATCGTAACTTTTGAGCTTGGCGAGCGAAACCTCTATTTGATCCTGCAGACCTTGGAGTTTTGCCAGCTGCTCCGGCGTGGCTGGATAAGAAATTTGCCCATTGACTTGTTGGATCTCGCTCACAGCGAGTTGAATTTGGGTTAAAGCTCCGACCAACGTCGGATCGTCACCCAGGATTGGATTCAAATTAGCAATCGGCGCCATATGGACCGCGTCAACATCCGGAGCCGTCGTCACCACCGGATTGTCGGCCAAGCCAGAGAGGGGTAGGTTCGGTACCGCTTGGAGATCAGTTGCAGACGCTGGGGGGACGATCAATGCTTCTGGGCCAGACCCGGCCAGACTAATCGGCGGGTTGGCCGATAACACGCCCTGCTCGACATCTACAGCCCGTTCCAAAAGGCTCCGCCAATTCGCTCCCGCCCCCTCGGTAGCGATTTGATCAGCGATTGCTCGCAATTCGGCATAATAACGGTAGCGCAGTTCTTGCAATTCTTTGATGGCGGCGGGTCGATCAAGAAGTTTGCCAACGCTTAATGTTTCCTCGGACCCTAAAGCTAATTGTCTATTTTTGCTACTCTCCTCTTGCAACCAGACAAGCAACTGTTCGATTTTAGCCAGTTTCGTCTTAATTGGATTGTCAATCAAATCAAACGTCTGATTGCCAGAAATAGCCCTGGCCTGCTGTTCAATATCAGTAATAATTTCTTGATCAAGCAGGGGGACATTGGCAGGCGGGAGAGTAAAGTAAGCGATCTCGCTCGCCCCGGCACTAGTCACAACATCCAGTCTAAAAGGCGCGCGGGCCGGATTGGCGAGCAAGATATTTGCGCCTTGGCTAATCGTAGCATCTGGCAATTGAAACTTTATCGACGATGAGCTAATATTACGGGCATTTATCAGCTCGCGAACTTGGGACTCGAACGCCATCGGATTGGTGGTTTGGAGCTGCTTAAGCTGATGAAACGCTTCTTCGTCGTAATTTACCATCCTTCGGAGCTGCTCGTCCGTACAATGGCTGGCATAAGCGGGCAGAATCCCCAAAGCCCGTACCCACCAAGCGCGCGGCGCGGTTTCCGTCAGACAAATTGACCCAGGCAAAGCCTCTGTTACATTGGTGGTTGTTCCCGTCGGCGTATCAGCCGGTCCTTGGGTATCACCAGTTCCCACCGATACGTCGCTTTGATCCAAGCCAATATCTTGAGATCGTCCTCGCTGAACAGGTACTTCGCTTCCGGATCCGAGAGCCGCTGATGACCGTTCATGAAAGACAGCCAACTCTTGAGCCGTCTCTCCTCCTCCGTTGATCCAGGTTCGAAGTTCATCAGGCGTTCCCCCTCTGCTAATTCCTCCGGACTCGGTTCCGGTTCCTGCGGCGATAATTCCTCGGGCGACATTTTCTACCTCCCCTTGGATTTTAGCAATCGTTGAGCCATTAAGCGTATTCTCCAAGGCATCGTTAAGAAAAGCAACTGCCGCTTGGTCCGTATATATCTTGGCGACAATTGTATCAGGCTGGGGAACGGCCACAGCTACCTCCGCCCCGGCTTGCGCTAAATCGCGAGCTTGTTCGAGCTGCCGCGCATAATCCTTTAGCGTCTCAATCCAAGTTGTCGGTGGCAGAGGCGTGCCAATCGGGTCTGCCGCATTCGCCTGAACGACTTGACGAACATTTCTAAGAATCCGATCTTGGAGCTGGTCAAGCGGTTCAAAAAGCATCGTTCGGGGAACTGACTCTAGTAATCCTTGCCCTATTGATCTGGCAGCAGCTTCAACCGGTTCTCTAACCAGCTTCGTGGTTGATTTATTTGTCTCCGCGGAAACTTTACCGACGAGTGCGGCCGCGGCCTGTATATCAGCCAGATTGGCGCTGACAGTTTCCAGCTCAAATCCATACAGCCCGCCACTATCGAGATTGCCAATTTCGATCAAGGTCTTGAGCGTTTCATAATTCCTAATCACATTCTGCCAGGCTTGGTTGGCAGCTGCCAATTCTGCTTCGCTGGCCGCCCGAGTCAACTGGGCCAAGGCTACTTCAGCCTGACGGTCAGCATCCATAGACGCCAAGGTAATTTGTTGACGTGTTTCAGTGTAAGTATTAACCTGCCGATTATTTGAAAGTTTACCACCAGATGGAGCAAACAAATCAGGGCCAGCTAAGTGTGCCGAACTCGTCAGCCAATCAAGTCGTGCCATCATCGGGGCGATTTCTTTAGTTAAATTCTCCCAAACCTTGGGATCAAGAAATTGCTGGGCAATAGGCGTCTGCGCCTGATCTCTTGGCTGAACAACGGCCGTCTGAACCGTTGAAGGCTTCAGCGTTCTTAATTCCTCGCGAGTCCTCGCGAGGAATTCATGCGACTCACGTATTTTTACTAGATCATTTTTAATCCTGGCATCTGTTAAGTCCTTTTGTGTTGAACGAATCAGGCTTTCAAGATCGGCCACTGGTGTGGCGGTGGTTTGATCGACTGACGCGGCAACGACCGCCAGGAGCTGCCCGCCGGTGGCTTCGATTGGTTGAGTTAGGACTGGCTGACTGCTAGCAACCGG
>JBBTZN010000085.1:0-9397 GCA_038061355.1 Patescibacteria group bacterium
AACTGTCACGATCATGGCGTAAATTAACCAAGAGATGACAGTTGATTCGGGTCGAATCACCAGATATTGTTCAAGAATTTTGGTAATCGTCGTATTCCAGGCCAGGGCGGCCACTAGTCCAAACGACGACACAATCAGGGTACTAATCGTCCTGAAGAATTCACCCTCGACAGCCTTTAGCTCTTCACGCAGTCGCGGTTTTTTCGCTGATATCATTATTTCCCTCCTTGTTGAGAATTTGCTGAAGACTAACGCGCACGGCGTTGGGATCAGCCTGACCACGGCTTTTCGCCATCACCTGGCCTACTAGATAACCAAGAGCTTGAGCTTTACCAGCCTGCCAGTCGGCGACGGCTTGGGGATTGGCGGCAATCACTTCGGCCGCCAAAACCGTGATCGC
Organism: Patescibacteria group bacterium; assembly: GCA_038061355.1. Classification (GTDB taxonomy): domain Bacteria; phylum Patescibacteriota; class UBA1384; order JBBTZN01; family JBBTZN01; genus JBBTZN01. Next base: position 401 of record JBBTZN010000085.1, read on the forward strand.
TCCACTATCGCGCACCACCTCCAGGCCCTCCTGCTTAATAATAGAACGTGGCGCGTGGCCACTGCTCCGCATTTTGCTGAGCAAATCCTTAGCTAATTTAGTGGTGATAGTCTGATCGGCCAACAAACTGACGAGCTCGGTCAGGTAAGCAGGTTCAATTTCTAGATCAAGTAGCTCATTTAATATCCAATTGACTAGGGGCTGCATCGGCAGATTCGTGGCCGCGGCCGCCTCAAAATAGCGAGATTTGGGGAGATCGGCCACTAATCGAACCGCATCAGCCCGATTAACTTTATACTCATTCACAAATCGTTCAATCTTTTCCCAGGGCAATTCCGGTAGTAGCGATCGCAAATCTTCAATGTCAATCCCTTTATTTTCGGATTTCGGCCCGCCTGCCGGCGAGGCAGGATTTCGGATTTCGGATTTCCTGTCATTAAAAGTGACAGGGGGTAGGTCAGGCTCGGGGAAATAACGATAATCAGCCGCCGTCTCTTTCACGCGTTGGGTAAAGGTCTGTTGTTTAGCCTCATCCCAGCCGCGAGTCTCCTGAACAAGCGTTCCGCCACTCTCTATCACCTCAATCTGCCGTTTTGTCTCATAAGCGATTGCTCGCTGAACAGAACGCAGAGAATTAAGATTCTTAACTTCAACTTTCGTCCCTAGTTTGGGATTTGGGATTTGGGATTTGGGATTTGTCGAAGCAAACATCAGTGGTCTGACACTGATGTTTGCTTCGACTCGCATTTGGCCTTTTTCCATATCCGCATCCGATACACCGAGTGTCCGCAAAACGAGTTGGTACAGCTCGGCAAAAGCCGCCGCCTCTTCGCCACTCCGAATAACCGGCTCGGTTACGAGCTCCATCAACGGTACGCCGGCCCGATTATAATCGATGAGTGAATAATTCTTCCCCACCGGATGAACAAGTTTGCCCGTATCTTCTTCAAGATGGATACGCGTAATCTCAATACCTTTTTCTCCTAATTCCTTATTCCTAATTCGTAATTCACCGTTGCGGCAAATTGGCAAGTCGAACTGGCTGATTTGATAACCCTTGGGTAAATCAGGATAAAAATAGTTCTTCCGATCCCACTTTGTCAGATGACGGATGACGGATGACGGATGACGGACCGCAGTTCTGTTTTCTGTTTTCTGTTTTCTGTTTTCTGGAAATCCAATCTCGCAGCCCAAAGCCAACCCCACCAACACCGTCCATTCGACGGCCTGGCGATTCATCACCGGCAAACTTCCTGGCAGACCTAAACAGACTGGGCAGATATAAAGGTTTGGTTCCAGTGCACCGAAAGGATCGTTTCTACAACCGCAAAACATCTTTGTTTTAGTCGCCAATTCAACATGAATCTCCAGCCCGATGACCGTTTCGTACTTTGTCACGACTGGCCTTCCCAAATTTTTATCAGATAATTCCTTCATCACAGCGCGCCTAAAACTCTCAACCCCCGTTCGAAAGCCATGAGTGCCCGATTGGCCTTAGCTCGGTCAATCCGAGAGCCAACTTCGTGAGCAATCTGATTGCGCAGCTTATGGGCGTCCCACATGTTTTGGTAGGAAGATCGATCAAATCGCCTCTCGGCCGCCCGCAGCCTTTCTCCAAATGACGCTCCGGGGAACGCCAGTTCCCGCATTGCCTGATCGACCAGCTTATCCGCTTCGATAACTGCCTGCTGCCAGTGTTGTTCGCTGTTCTTATGGCCAGCCAGCTCCGTAATATTCCACCATCTTTTTTGATAGGCGTTTCGATCCAAACGGACTTTTGACCGAACACCTCGAAACGGCAAGGTGATCAGTGCCCAGAAAGCCTGGCCAAGAATCCGGACAAAATCTCCAAAAATGTCAGATTCTTGATTTCGATATCGTCTTGATCTTTCAGTCATTGCGCCTACTTGGTTTTGCGATCTTCTTCATTCATTACCTCCCGAATCAGCCATTCAATTTCATTATCCCGCAAACTATGCGGCTCCACGTCGGAAGCGTGCCTTTGTTCGACAATATCAGCCCTTAACCGGAGAACTTCAGGAATTTCAAGGTAATCTTCTTCGATCAAATGACGCCCGTTTAAAATGTAGTGAAACTGATCGCGGGTCGACTCGATCACGCTAATTGCGTGATAGTTGCCAAGATTTTGTTCAATACGGTCAATGATGTTTTCCGCGATCTTTTTTAAAATCACAAACCGACGGTTTTGACCTCTAAAATCAAAACTTACCTGATCGGACCGAATAATGTAATTATAAATAACCCGCGCCAGATGATCTTTATCAAGAAAAACACTCTGCTCGTCGGTTTGAACGTAAGCAACAAAATAGCGATCAACTGCCATTTCGGCAAGTTTTATAGAAAAATACTCACGGTCTGTCCAGTCCGTTTTTAGAGCCAAATCTGGTTTGGGCAAAATATCAATGCCATAGACAGGATTCGCTTTCATCTTTGCCATAAATTCTTTAAGCGTAGCTGGATCCATGGCCGCAATATCAACTAGCTCTTGCCGGTTCTGTTCCTGGCGAAGGCGATTTAATTGATATTTTTCATAGATTTTGTTGACTTCGTCTAGCGCTGGATGGGATTGATTTTCAGGATTGCTCATTATCGCCTCTTGCTTGGCTCTTCGACGCGATTTGATTTTCTAAAATCGCTGGTTGGCGCGTATGCCAAGCCGTCACCTGCTGGTACCAATAGGCCGCTCGCAAAATCGTCTCCTCCCCCCACATCGGCCCCAGAAGCTGCAACCCCACTGGCAATTCTGTCTTCTGTTCCACAAACCCGCATGGCACACTCACACCCGGAATACCCACCAAATTAGCCGACACGGTATAAATATCTTCCAAATACATTGATAAAGGATCACTAGTTTTTTCGCCTAATTTGAAGGCTGGATTCGGCGTGGTCGGCGTGGCAATGACATCGACTGTTTCAAAGGCCCGGGCAAAATCTTGGCGCAGGAGCGTCCGAACTTGGAGAGCTTTTTTATAGTAAGCGTCAACATAGCCGGCCGACAGAACGAACGTGCCCAAAATAATCCGCCGCTTGGCCTCGTCGCCAAACCCCTCGGCCCGATTCTGCTTGACCAGCTCAATATGATTCAATTTACTCTTCGCCATTCGCCATTCGCCATTCGCCATTTTGGTCACCGTGTGACCAAATCTAATTCCATCAAAGCGAGCCAAATTTGAACTCACTTCGGCCGGCTGGATAATATAATAGGCAGCTAGAGCCGCCGGCGCGGAAGGTAAAGAAATCTCAACTAATTCCGCGCCCAGTTCCTGGAGTTCGTTGATCGCGTCCTGGACACGGACTCTCACGATGCTATGTAATCCCTCGCCAAAATACTCTTTCGGCAACCCGATTTTTAGGCCTGACAGAGGCTTATTTTGATTGCCGGTCGATTTTTTTATCTTAACCGCGCTAAACGGTTTATTCGGAACGCTCGTCGCATCCAACGGATCGTTGCCTGCCATCGCCTCTAAAACGCGGGCGCAAGTCGCGGCATCTCTGGCCAAAGGCCCCGGGCAATCCAAAGACGACGCCATTGCGATCAAACCATAGCGCGAAACCCGCCCATAAGTCGGCTTCAAACCGGTTACTCCGCAGAGGGCAGCTGGCTGACGGATCGAACCGCCTGTATCCGTGCCAATTGAAAAATCACCATAACCGGCCGCCACGGCGGCGGCCGAGCCGCCTGACGAACCGCCGGGAACACGAGTCACATCCCAAGGATTTTTGGTTGGTCCAAAATCGGAATTTTCCGTTGAACTGCCATGCGCCCAGGCATCGCAATTGTTCTTACCGACAAGGGTCGCGCCTGCCGCCTTAAGCCTTTTCACCAGCGTCGCCTCATAAGGGGGAATCCAACCCTTAAGCATCTTTGAACCCGCCGTCGTCTCCACTCCTTCGGTGATTACGACATCCTTGATCGTCCCAACCATGCTCGCCAGAGGGCCGGTGATTGGATTAGGTCCAGTTTTAACCACCTTAAGCAAAGCGTGGAGCCCAGGCTCCAAACGTTCGATTCGTTCATACGTTGCCGCTAATTTTTCCGTCAAATCATTTCTCATATGTCCTAATAACCTAACAAGCTAAGAACCTAAAAACCTAGAGTATCACCGGCACCTTCACCATCTTTTGTTCAACTTCCGGCACCGCCACTAAAAACTTCTCTCGTTGTTTCTGCAATTCCTCAATTCTTAATTCGTCATTCTTAATTCTTAATTCGTCGTCTCGCAGGATGTTCACGAGTCCTGTTACTTGCGCTGTTTCGGCCACGCCTTCGGTTTCGATGGTCTGGAGTTGGTCAACAAAGGTCAAAACCTTGGCCAGTTCTACCGCCAAACGAGCCTGTTCAGTCGCCGTTAAATCAAGACGAGCGAGGTGGGCGAGATGAGCAACATCAAAACTTATGTCTGTCATGAAGTAATCCTAACACCCGTCCCCCAAAACTTGAAGGGTAGCTTGCTTGATTTTAGGCTCTGAAAAGTCGATGAGCCTCGTGAATTTCTTGAGCAAGTATATCGACAAGAGATACTTGGTGGAGATTCCGCACCTTTTTACCACGTCGGGGCGGCAACGAATCAGAGACCAACAGACCATCAATCGGGGCGGCCACCAACTTTGTTCGAGCCTGACCGATAAATTCACCATGCGTGATAGCCACCCAAATCTTTTTGGCACCCGCTCTAGCTAAAAGACGTGCTGCCTCGCAAATCGTACCGCCGGTTGAAAGAACGTCGTCAACAATAATCGCTGTCCCACCCACCTGACCAACAATTTGATCCATGGTGACGGTTTCGTGATCAATCCGCTTTTTCGGAATGACCAGTGGTGGGCGGCCCGGCGTCACTAAATGCGCGAACTGTTCGGCTCGGCTAATGCCGCCCCGATCGGGCGAGACGATTTGCATATCAGCTAGACCCATGGCGATAATTGCTTCTGCTAAAACCGGAACAGCGGAAAGTTCGGTAATCGCCATTTGCTCCATCGTACAAAACTCACCAAAAGCCAGGCTATGTGAATCGACAACGATTAGTTGATCGACTCCCACTGATCGCAAAATTCGAGCGACCACTTGGGCGCTGATTGGCTCGCCAACCTGTGAGACACGATCCTGTCGGCCATACCCAACATAGGGTAAAACCACCGTGATTCGCCGCGGACGACCACGACGAACAGCATCGACTAAGAGGAGTAGCTCAACCAAGTGATCATTCGCTGGAACCGTCGTTGCTTGAACAATAAAAATATCTTTATCGGTCACATCTCCCGTAATTTGGACATGTGTTTCCGAATTCGGAAACGACCGAATCACTACTGGCACCAACGTTGAATCAAGGGCTGTCGCTATGGCACTGGCGAGTTTGGGATGAGAGCTGCCGGCAATAAGGCCAAGTGAAGTTTTTATTATTCCTCCTTACCAAGCAAGTCTATAAACGCTGACTCTGACAAGATTGGTAATCCTAATTGTTGGGCCTTATCAGCTTTACTGCCAGGGTTTTCACCGACAACAACAAAATTAGTTTTTTTCGACACGGATTCGCTAACCTCGCCACCCAAGAGGCGAATTTTCGCCTTTGCCTGATCGCGTGTCAGCGAAACAAGTTCGCCAGTCAGGACAATAGTCTTATCAGCAAGTTTGCCCGAGCTTTGTCGAATCTTCGGGGCCATAAGTTCTATCCCAACATCACGAAGTTTTCTTAATAATTCAAGTTTTCTCGGATTATGAAAATAGTCAAACAAACTTTGCGCCACAACTGGTCCAATATCAGGAATCTGTTGCCAGTTCTCACCTGTCTTAGCTGTTACTATTTCTACAAATCGTTTACCACTCATGACTTCGGATTTCGGATTTCGGATTTCGGATTTCGCGATATCGCTGGCGATATCGCGCGCCGTTTCTTCGCCGACATTACGAATACCAAGAGCATTGATAAAACGATGGAGATCAATTACTTTGCGAACCGCAATCGCTTCGACAATATTTTTTGCTTTCGTTTCGGCAAATCGCTCAAGCGGCACAAGATCGCCTTCAGTCAGGGTAAAAAGATCAGCTGGATCCTTAACTAGACTTTCTTCCACTAATTGTTCAAGAATTTTTGGCCCCAAACCACTGATGTCAAAATTAGACTTCGAGACAAAATACCCCAGTTGACGGAACTGTTGAGCAAAACAGTCTGGGTTTGTACAACGATGAATGGCACCAGACGAGGTTGTAGGTTGTTGGTTGTAGGTTGTAGGGGTAACCGACGTAGATTTACCTGATCGCTGATCCACCTCGGCTCGATCTCGGCGAGACGGGTCGCTGTTTCCTGATCGCTTTATTCGAACACCAACCTCTTCACGAACCACCGGAAAGCCACACGCTGGACATTTTGCCGGCATCGCAAACTTCTTCTCCTTGCCGGTTCGTAACTTAGGCAGAGACTCTTTTACTTCCGGTATAACATCGCCAGCTTTACGCACCACAACGGTATCGCCAATGCGAATGTCTTTGCGCGTAATCTCGTCGGCGTTATGAAGTGTCGCCCGCGAGACTGTCGTCCCACCCACAAAAACAGGTTCAAGTTGGGCCACCGGCGTAAGGGCCCCCGTTCGACCAACTTGCACGATGATATCTTTGATAATGGTTGTTACTTCCTCTGGGGCGAATTTATAAGCAATCATCCCTCGCGGTGCCTTACCAACCACACCCAGCTCTTCGAAGGTCGCCAAATCATTAACCACCACCACCAGACCATCAATCCAATAGCCAAGACTCTCGCGCAGTTTGCCTTCCCACTGCTCTTTATAAGCAATAACTTCAGCAATTGTCTGGCAAAGCTGGCTGTGAGGATTAACCGGAAACCCCAACGCTTGAGCCAAAGCATGCGTCATCGCATGGGTTTTTTGGCCATGCTTAGTGGCTATATCATAGGCGTAGAATGCCAGTTGGCGACCGGCTGTTAAACGAGGATCGAGTTGCCGCAGGGCACCAGCAGCAGCGTTGCGTGGATTGATATAGAGTGGCTCACCTTGCTTAGCACGCCGCTGATTCGTGGCCTCAAAAACCGCTGTTGGCAAATAAACTTCGCCCCTAACTTCCAACCGGTCTTTGATAGCATCCTCGGTCATTCGGCGAAGCTCCTGATCGCTTATCGCTGATCGCTGATCGCTTAATGAAAGCGGAATGGCTTCGATGGTTCGCAAATTCGTTGTCACATCTTCGCCCACATAGCCATCACCGCGAGTTGAGCCGCGCACAAAGACCCCATTCTCATACTCCAGCGAAACAGCTAAACCATCGAGCTTCAGTTCGGTATAGTAACCCGAAGTTTTGAGACGATCAGCCGATACCAATTTTGTCAGCCGCTCCTCCCAATCAAGAAGCTCATCCGGCGAAAAAACATCATTTAAAGAAAGCATTCGTTCCAGGTGAGTTACTTTGGCAAAACGTTTCGCAGGTGCCCCAGCCACGCGCTGCGTCGGCGAATCTGGCGTAATGAGATCAGGAAATTGCTCTTCAAGCTGCACCAATTCATGTTGGAGACTATCTTTGACAGCATCAGAAACAATCGGTTTATCCAGTACATGGTAAGCATAGCGAATTCGGTCGATTTCCAACCGGAGTTTGATGATGCGACGGGCAGCTGTTTGATGGTTCATTGTCAAAAACACCCCTACTGCGTCATTGTCTGCAAACGTGCCACTCGTTCCTTAATTGGCGGGTGCGTATCAAAAAGCCCCGCAAACCGAGATCGTCCGCCTAGGTTGCCATCACCTACCTTAAACGGATTGGCGATAAACAAATGCGCGGTCGCTTTGTTTGCTACTTCGAGTGGTTCACGATCCGTACTAATTATCTCGAGGGCAGCGACCAACCCTGCCGGATCACGAGTAATCAGGGCTCCCGTCGCATCGGCCAAAAATTCCCGTTTGCGGGAAACAGCTAACTGAATAAGGGTCGCAATCAGAGGCGAAAGAATCGCCAAAACAATGGCTATGATTGCTATTAAACCACCGGCCGACGAATCGCGACTCCGTCCCCGGCCACCATAGAACGACATTCGTAAAAACCAATCAGACATCAACACAATCACCCCAACCAAGACAACCACCAGTGACATCACGCGAATATCGTAATTGCCAATATGGCTCATCTCGTGGGCCAGCACCCCTTCGAGTTGGCGCTTATCGAGTTTGGTAACTAAGCCACGAGTGACGGCAATAGCGGCATGGGCTGGATCACGGCCCGTGGCAAAAGCATTGGGTGCCGTATCATCGATAAAGTAGACACGGGGTTTTGGCAAACCAGCCCCAATGGCGGCATTTTCGACCGCTCGATGAACTCGTTTCCAATCGCCTTCATTTGGAACAAGGACCGCGCCTGAAGCTCGTAAAGCGATGAAATCCGAATGGTAGTAGGCTAACCAAGATTGAACAATGGCGATAATGATGGCGAGGGGTAAAAATTCTGGCGCATCGAGAGTGTAGCTCAAAATCCAGCCAAACCCGATCACAAAAATCAGGAAAATAAATAGTAACCAAAATGTTCGCTGACGATTAGCATCAATTTCTTTATACATCTTTCGCTCCGCTCAAAGTTAAAACTAAGAACGAAAAAGTAAAAACTAAACGTATAAAGAATTACTTTTCGTCAAAGGAAACTTTCACAACTTCACGTTCAGCCTCTGTGGCTTCAAAATAATCTCGAGCACTAAAATTCAAATTCTTAGCAAACAGATTTGTTGGAAAGACCTCAATAGCGGTGTTGAAATCACGAACCATACTGTTATAAAAACGTCGGGCTTGGGAAATTTTATCCTCGGTGTCAGTGAGTTCTCGTTGAAGTTCTGTGAAATTCTGTGACGCCTTAAGATCTGGATAGTTCTCGGCCACCGCAAAGACACTTTTAAGAGCTTCGGAGAGCATATTTTCTTTCGCAGCTCGCTCTTTGGGGTTTGTTGTCTGGAGCGCTTCAGCGCGCAACTTGGTCACATTTTCAAAAAC
>JBBTZN010000085.1:9407-12365 GCA_038061355.1 Patescibacteria group bacterium
CAACGCCGAGGAAGATGTTCTTTTCTTGCCCCGCGAAGCCCTTCACGGTTTCCAAGAGATTTGGGATTAAATCCGAGCGGCGCTTGAGTTGAACATCAATATCAGACCAGGCGTCGCCCACCCGCTGTTTGAGTTTAATCAAACCGTTATAGGCGCCGACTAGCCAACCACCAACCAGAACAATCAGAATGACGATAATCCAAACAGCCGTCATAGTTACCTCTCTTTCTTAAATAAAGTCTACCTTATCCATACCATTGCGGCAATCAAGTGAAATTAGCTCGTCGCTGGCAATCGGGCGGATCCTGAGGCAGGACTGACGGAAGGTGTAGGCAAACTACCCGGTGCGGGTGAAGGAGCTGGCGTCACTGTTCCCGCCCGGTCGCTTTGCAAACGATAGATTCGGTAACTGCCCCGATCCTCGGCGGTCGTATCTGTCTCGTCTTCAATAATTGACCAAAGTTCGTAACTTGTCCCATCACTACTCTGATAGCCATACCAACTCGTCGGATCCTCTGGGTCAACGGGGAGAGTCGAAAGATAACCCTGGCTCATCAAGACTTTAAGCGGCCCTAGCAAATCGTTTGAACGCGTTACCTCTCCATTCGTTGAAGGATACGAGCCATGGTCGCCCTTATACAGCTCAAGCGCTGATTTAATTAGAGAGAGATCGGATTTACGTTGGGTATCGCGCGCCTTCTCCTCAAAGTTAGAGAAGTTACCAGACAACAGCCCGGTCAGGCCGTCACGAATAACTTCATCCTCGCGCGGAGCCGTAATCGCGGCCTTCTTACCAAACTGCGAAAGGATAGTTTTCACTGTCAGTATCCCATCAACACCCGCGGTTTGATCGAGATAGTGGCTCGAAATTGCATATTGGTAAGGCAAATAGTCACGCGTGCCCAGCCAGATATCGGCCGTGATCGAAAGGTTGACCAAAGTATTCGCCATCGAATCAAGAGATTGCTTGAGCTGAAAAACTTCAATTAGCGCCAGCGGATCAATTGTCAGATGGTAATGGGCGGTTCGGACGGGTCCAACTCGCTCATAGCCAACGCGCTCGCTCGAACGAATAGCCCGCGCCAAGCTGGCTGGGTCAATCTTGGTCAAGTTAAGCGATTCTTGAGTCAGACTTTGGAGATCACGCTCGTCAAAGGCCAACCACTTATTACTCTGGCTACCAAGCACTAAAGACAAAACGGGTAAGCGAAGATACACCGTATCGCCCATCCGGCGAATATCCAAATCAATCGAAGGAGGAATGGTTGGCGGCAAGAGTGCTAACAATCCCGACAGATCAAAACTAATTGTCAGTTGACTTGTCGTTTCATTGACACGATCACCAATAAAACTAAAACCTAGGGTAACGGCCTCATCGGGAATAACGGGGAGGCTGTCCAGGGTTTCTTCTGAATCAGTTGGGGGGGTAGGTGATGGGAATAATTCGTCGGCTGAAGCTTTAAGCCCACGCAGTAAATCCGGTAATTCCGCCTGGGTAGTTACTGTATTTGCATCTGGTGGGCCAATTTTCAGAGTTGCCTGGCCTTCCGTATGATAGGCCGGTGTCTTGGCTAAGGCCGTTACCATTTTTGTCAAAGCTTTCGTTGTATCGCGCGGAGCACCGAAAACTATTCCTTGCCACCACAAGAAGAAAACAGCCCCACCAATCACAATTAGGAGTCCACCCACAATTGCGATTCCGCGCCAAGGAATTGATCGCGGTTGGCGCGGAGGCGGCATGACAGCCAGTTCTGGCGGAGGAGGAGCGATTGGCGGCTCTATTGATGACAAAATAGAAGACGTCGTCTCACCCGCCACGGGCACCGGTTGCGGAGGCGTCGAATTGCTGGATGTGGAATTAGGCCGATTAATGGGCAACATCACACCAACTTCAGGTGCTGCTGGCCCTGGTGACGCTGGTGGTCCAGGCTGAACTTTACTAACGGTTTCTTTAAGTGGTGGCGGTCCGGGCTGGGCAGAGGCCATAGCTGGCTCGGCAATTCCATCCTTAAAAACCGGTGTCGTTGACACCGAATCTTCGGCTCCAGTCGTGACCGAGGCCGTCCAGGTTGGATTGAGTCCCGCCCCACCGGCCGCAACCGAAATAGGCGTCCCTTGACCTGGCTCATCCGCCATAACCCTCCTTTATTTATTGTCAGTTCGTATTTCTAAAATCTCGAATTTTTGCGGGTCGGTCAAGCTTTATGATCCTCTGACTGGATAATAACTGTGAGTGGTACCGATAATCCATAGGGGAGATTTAGCTCTATCGAATGCGATCCAACACTTTTAAGGGCAGGCATTTGGATCGCGACATCATCGCGGCCAAGGGCCTTCGTAATTTCTTTAGCTCCAACCGAACCATAGAGGGTACCATCGTCACTGGCCCGAGCCGTGATCGTCACTGTTTGGCCACGCCATTTTTCGACCAGCTCTGTCACCAAAGCCCGGCCCTTCAGTAACTCATCTTTAGCGGCCTGACGCGCTGCCCGATAGCCCTTAGCTCGAGCATCAGTTGGCAAAACGGCTAACTTTCGAGCAAAGAGAAAATTGCGAGCATAGCCAGATTTGACATCTTTGGTTTCACCGACAATTCCTAAGCGATCAATCGTTCGGGCAAGAACAACTTTCATGTAACCTCCAAAACAGTATGTAAAAATAAGAATATTGCACCTAGAATAACAGATTAGTCGGTATTTGAACAGTTTGTTCGACAGTAAGGATTATTTCTGATTTTTCAACTCTTCGACTGCCCGATCAAGCTGGGGATCCCGACCAGCCGCCTCGTCCTCATCGGTTCGCACCACGATAATATCAGGGTCAATCCCCGTTCCATTGATCAAACGATCCTTGGGTGTAAGCCAATGGGCAACCGTCACTTTAAGCTGACCGCCATTACGCAAATCCTCCATCTGTTGCACTGAACCCTTGCCGAAAGTTGTCTCACCAACCAGCTTG
>JBBTZN010000086.1:0-1884 GCA_038061355.1 Patescibacteria group bacterium
GCTCGGCATTGACCACGAACTGCGGCTGGGGAATCTTGATTCCAAGCGCGACTGGGGTTTTGCCGGAGATTATGTTGAGGCCATGTGGCTGATGCTTCAGCAAAATAAACCTGACGATTATGTAATTGGTACGGGTGAAACCCACTCTGTGCGTGAATTTGTCGAGCTCGCTTTTGGCCACGCTGACCTTGACTGGCAGAAGTTTGTTAAAACTGATCCAGCTTTCATGCGCCCAGCCGAAGTTGACCAGCTCGTTTCCGACCCCACCAAAGCCAAAAAAACCTTAGGTTGGGAGATTAAAACGAGCTTCCCGGAATTGGTCCGCATGATGGTCGACGCCGACATAAAGTTAATTGAAGACGACCTCCGCCACGGCCGGCTCAAGAAGAAATAAACGGACTCAGCGACTTGGTTATCACTCGGTCGGCAATCTCGGCCGATTGTTTCCAAGAGAATTTTTCTGCTTGTTGGAGGCCGGCGGCACGAAGCTCTTGTTGTAGCTTCGTATCTGTTAAGAATTTCGCGAGAGCGGCTGTTAGCTCATCGGATTTATTCGGGTCGATTTGTAAGGCCGCTTGACCAACGACCTCAGGGAGCGAGGCGACGTTACTGGTGATAACTGGGCAACCGCTGGCCATTGCTTCGAGTGGTGGCATACCAAAACCCTCGTAGAAACTCGGATAGACGAAAGCCGTGGCCTGTTGATAAAAGGCTGGTAATTCGGCTGGAGTGACTGAACCGATATGACGTATGGTTTCCTCTTCACCTAATTTATTGATCATAGTCTTGATCGGTTCGGCCAACCAACCGGATCGGCCGACAAGTAAGAGTGGGTAGCGATCTTTGAGTTCTTTAGACAGGGCATGGTAGGCATTAAGAAGGCCAGCAATGTTTTTTCGTGGTTCGAGGGTACCGACAAACAAAAGAAAATCGGCTGGAAGTTGGTAACGATCACGAATCGCTGGCCAAGTTTTTTGATCGACGGCAGTCGCAGGCCGAAACTCATTGCCAGCCGCCAGGGGCATGACGGTAATTTTTGATTCAGGCAAGTCTAAATATTGAATGAGTTCTTTTTTCGTAAATTCGGAAATCGCCAAAATATGGACTGCTTTTTTAGCCGCTCGTGGTAGCATCAGGCGCTCGGCGAGCCGTGTTTTCCAGGGAAGTGAATGGGCAAACGGACCAAAGGCGACCAGATCATAAACGATTAAGATAGTTGGTGTTGCACCCACCAAAGCAACGTGATAGCCGGTGGGGTGGAGCGCCAGATTAGCACCTTGACTTTCGATATCACGAGCCAGCCAAAGAAATCGTCTCCCCCGACCCCCTTGGATTATTCGAGTCTTCATCCAACTTGGAAAGTTGGATTCGGTAGGTTGGAAATTGGCGTTGGCATAGAGAAGCGGTTGCCAAGTTGGACGTTTATTCGCCCACTCTGTGATTAATCGGTAGACAACATTGGCTTTACCAGTCCGATGGCCGACGATCTCCCGAATATCAATGGCAACAATTGGTGGTTTGCGATCAATCATTTTTGCTCCAAAACCCGATGATAGACGTCAGCCGTCTGGCGGGCGGTGGTCAGCCAATCAAATCGTTTAGCCTGCGCTAAACCTTTTATTCGGAAACTTTTCTGCATGGTTGGTCGAGAGAGTAGTTGACGCAAGGCTTTAACCCAAGCTTCTTCATCGCGAGGATCGAGTAAAATGCCACTCGTGCCAATAACTTCCGGCAGGGAAGAAGAGTTTGAGGAAATAACCGGCACGCCCGAGGCCATTGCCTCTAGTGGGGGTAAACCAAAACCTTCGTAGAGTGAAGGAAAGGGACAGACCGTCGCGCCAGCCAGCAACGTTGGCTTATCGCCATCGGGAATGTAGCCAGTAA
>JBBTZN010000087.1:0-4290 GCA_038061355.1 Patescibacteria group bacterium
GCTGATTCGGCTGATTCCACGGCATCAGCATCCGCGCCGCGTTCAAAGCTAAGCGCCTCGGTTTCATGAGGATTTGCTTCGTCAACCGTGTGCGAATTAATCCCCTCGGCCTCATCCATCGCCTCGTGTTCAGCCACCAAGGGATTGTCGCTTTCTTTGTGAGCCATGAGTTTTCTCTCCAAACTAAACTATTGTTCAATCCGAATCGATCGCGCAACTGGTTCATTTTCAACTAACTCTACCAAAAGACGCACCGCTTCGTCAACGACCTTGCTGGCCAGTGGCAATTCTTCCGGCCGGAAAGGGGCTAAAACATAATCCGTCACTGTCTCGTTATTTCGGATTTCGGATTTCCGCCTCGGCTCGATAAGCCGGTCGAGACGGGTCGGATTTCGGATTTCCATCACAGGTCGTCCAATGCCCAACCGTAAACGCCAAAAGTTTGGCCCACCCAAGTGGTCAATTACCGATTCAACACCGTGGTGCCCACCGGCGCTGCCCGCTAATTTGAGCTGGATGGTACCCAACGGCAGATCGAGCTCATCGTGAACAACCAAGATCTCTTCGGCAGAACATGGATGATAGCGCAAAAACTGCCCCACCGCCTCGCCCGACAGATTCATAAAGATCCCTGATTTCAATAAGTTAATTCTGAATTCTGAATTCTGAATTCTGAATTCAGCGAGCTGGTTTCCCTTCCAGCTTTTCCAGCCAATCCCCTTTTCCACAGCCAAAGCCTCAACCACCCGCCACCCAAAGTTATGACGAGTCTTCTCATACTCTTGGCCTGGATTGCCGAGACCAACAATTAATCGAATCATAATTAAAAAATCCTAATAACAAGGCTCAAATGTCCAATCAAATCCAAAATCCAAACTTTTTGAGCTTAAGCCATTTTGATATTGATTTGGCATTTGGATTTTGACATTTGCCATTACCTTCCGGCCTCATAATCCCGGAAGGTCGATATTCATCGCCTTCATCATCTCTTTGCTCTTTTCGGCGGCAATCGCCTGGGCCTTTTGCAGGGCCTCGCGGAACGACTCTTCAAGCTCGCGCTCGAGATCACGCTTGTTATCAGGTACGAGGGCTGCTTCATTAATCGTGACTGACTCAACGTGGAGCTCACCATTCACCACAACGGTCACCCAACCGCGACGGCCCTGCGCCTCAATTTCGGTATCCCGCAACACTTTTTGCATATCTCGCGCTTGCTTCTGTAATTGATAGAGCTGTTTCATTTTATCAAGCATAGTAAACTCCTTCGTCGTTCAAATCCAAAATTTCAAAGCACCAAATTCGAAACAAATTATAAACCTAAATAACCAAATTTGAAACAGCAGCCTATTTTTGAATTTAAAACTTTGAACTTGTTTCGGATTTCGGATTTCCGCCTCGGCTCGATGAGCCGGTCGAGACGGGTCGTATTTCGGATTTTTGGCCGGCCTGCCACCGTGCAAAAGCTTCCACAAACATCGTTAAATCACCATCCAAAACACCTTCCGTATCGCTTGTTTCGGCATCTGTTCGGTGATCTTTAATCAACTGATATGGCGCCAAGACATACGACCTGATTTGGTTACCCCACTCCGCACTATGATATTCACCGCGTAAATCCTTAAGTTCTTGGGCTCGTTCAACCTCCATGCGGGCCGCCAATTTCGATTGCAACAATCGCAGAGCAATTTCACGGTTTTGACCTTGCGAGCGTTCCTTTTGACAAGCTACAACGATACCCGTCGGCAGATGGGTCAGCCGCACGGCGGTGGCAACTTTATTGACGTTTTGACCACCATGCCCGCCGGCATGATAAATATCGATCCGCAGATCTTTTTCTTCAATAGTTAGCTCTTTAGTATCTTTTAGTTCGGGGACAACTTCCACAAGGGCAAACGAAGTATGTCGCGCATGGTCGGCATCAAAAGGTGACATTCTTACTAACCTATGCACCCCTGCCTCTCCTCGTAGCCACCCATAGGCTTGGTCGCCATCAATCCGAAAGGTGATACTTTTAATACCCGCTTCTTCACCTTCTGATCGGTCGTATTCCACAATCTGCCAACCCCGCTGCTCGGCAAAACGAGTATACATGCGGGCCAACATTGCCGTCCAGTCTTGAGCCTCTGTCCCACCGGCGCCGGCATGGATAGAAAGCAGGGCTGGGCCAGCGTCGTGCGGGCCAGCTAAAAGTGTTTCGAGTTCCAAACTCGCCAGTTGGTCTTCGGTTTCAGCGACAAAATAGCGGTCCAATAATTTTTGAATGGCGGCGTACTCTTGGCTGACTGTCCGCGCTCGCTCTTGATCGCTCCAAAAATTAGGGTTCGCCATCTGCTGCTCTAAACCCGCTGCAATCTCCATGCGCTCTTCGATCTTAAGAAGCCGGCCGAGTTCGTCTTTGGTGAGTGCCATATGGTTAAGAGTAATGAGTTATGAGTAAACAGTAAAGAGTTATACGTAGGACAGGCGAATTTCTTCCGTACCTCCTCCGAGGTGAACGATCCCGGTGTGACACCGGGACTCCTCGGAGGTGGTGTCTGCGAAATGCGAAAGTCCTGAAAACGAAAAAATCCCCGGTGAGGAGGATTTTTTCGGATCAGCTTGATCTGTGCCCTTATTCGCCTAGGCGAACAAAAACAACCAATCTGTTCTTTAACCGAGTAAGTTAATCGCTTGATTAGCGAGCATCAGTTTGCGGCGGAGATAAATCCCGGCCCCAAAGCTGGCCAAGGTCAAAGCCAAAGCAGCGGGAATGACTGGCTCACTGCCCGTTTTAGCGAGTTTGCCATCGGCTTTATTGGTATCAGCTTTCTTTTCTGCTTGCTGTTGGTTGTTACCAACCGAAGCCGTCGCGGTAGTCGAAGTATTACCAGCATTGGCAGACGCGCTGGCCAGGGCATTATTGCCCGCCGCAGCGGCCGCCGAAGCAGATGTGCCCGATGGGCTCGCGGCAGTGCTCGAAGAGGCTGACGCATTTGGGCCCGCGGCGGCGGCACCACTTACCGAACCGTTTTGGGTAGCCGACACGCCACCTATCAAACCAGTCCCAATTGAGGCGCTCTGCGAACCACTGGCGCTGCCAGAAGCCGCGGCCGCACCAGTACCGCTCGTATTACCCGAACCACTGTTGATCGCCACGGGAATGGTTACCTGTTGGCTCTGTTGGTTGATAGACGAAACCGTGTTGGAATTAACGTTTGTATTAACGGCATTTGTAGTCGCACTTGGAACAGGCCCTACAATCGGAACAATAATCGGACTTACGCCGGGTCCGCTGATAGTCCCTGTTTGTGAACCGCTGGCGCTGCCCGAAGCAGCCGCTGAACCAGTCGAGCTACCCGAACCGCTGTTGATAGCGATCGGAATGCTAATCTGTTGGCTCTGTTGGTTAGTAGACGAAACCGTGTTGAAATTACTATTAAAGTTAAAGTTACCATCAGCCATGGCCGTCTGTGTGCCAAGCACAACCGCTATCAAACCAAGACTGATTACGAGAAATTTATTCATAGAATCTCCGTGTATTCGCCCTCTGTCTTATTCCATCGATTCGAAAAAAACCGAGGACATACCTGTCTTACTTTTCCGAGACGCTCGACCGCGAAGCCTTGTAATTACTTCGTCATCTCGGTTATTCCCCTCTTTTTAATCCCCCACCGCTCCCTCTGTTTCGTATCGTCATTGCGAGCGTCGTCCGAAGCAATCTTGAGATCGCCACGGCTACGGCCTCGCGATGACAGAATGTATAAACAGAAAGAATGGTGGGGGTCCCCGCCAAAGGCGGGGCCCACGGGAATAGGTCGTTCCACTCCAGGAGTGACGATCCCGCCTGTGGCGGGACTCTCCTGGAGTGAAGGAAAGTCCGGCAACTTCAGTTGCTGATGGCGACCGGCACCACCATCTGCTGAAGCTGCTGCATGATGGAGCTGATGTTATTGACGTTCTGGTTGTTATTCAGAACGTTACTCATCAACCCCTGGAAGTTATTGGCCGAGTTGGAGACCTCCAACTTCGGCACCGGAATTTGGCCCACGGTTGCCACCGTGTGGACCGACCGCGTCTCCTGAACGCGCTCCGGCCGGTTGTAGGCCCGACTCGAGACATCGGGCGGCGGTCCGAGGGCCACGACGGGTATCGTCGAGGTGGGCTGTTGGATCACCTTCCCCGTCACGGACGGAGTCGGCTTGCGCGGCCGATGCCAGAGGTACGCGTTGCCGCATGCCCCCTGAACAACCGGCACCCACTCGCTGTCGATTCCCGTCGGGTAGTAAGCCACTCCACCCGAGTAATTGACCC
>JBBTZN010000088.1:0-2116 GCA_038061355.1 Patescibacteria group bacterium
CCAACGACCCCGATTTTTAGGCCGCCCAGTTCCGTGAGGTCAATTTGGAGCGGCTCAACGCGCCAATTATTGAGTTCGCCATAGCGGCTGTAGGCACGTAGCAGTTCACTGGCAAAAAGTTCAGCTTCGTCACCGCCAGCGCCGGGCCGCACTTCAAGAATAACGCTCCGCGCGCCTTCTTTATCAGGCGGCGTCAGTTGCTGTTCGAGCTGAACTAATTCTTCAGCTGCCAGCTCGGCCAACTCTGGATCGGCTCCTTTAGCCAAAGCTAAAGTTTCTCGATAACGGATTAATAATTCTTGATTCTTGTCGTTCATAACAGTAGAGTATACTTGAATTGATTATATTTTTCCATAATCGTTGATAGATCTAACTTCACAAGCTGGCTGTTGCATTTTCTAGAGATGTGTCGTACTATACCACTTGAAGCGATTTTCGCCTCATATTTTATATTAGGTATAGGGGTAGTACCTCTAAGAACCTAAAAACTACAACCTAAGAACCTAATTATATGAAACAAGATATTCATCCAACTTACTACTCTAATATTAAAGTCACCTGCGCCTGTGGCAATACATTTGTGACGGGCGCCACAGTCGAGTCGATCCAGATTGAAATTTGTGCGGCCTGCCACCCTTTCTTTACCGGTAAATCAAAACTGGTGGATACGGCTGGCCGAGTAGATAAATTTAAGGCTCGCATGGCTCGCGCCGGGGCACTTAAAACTGTGAAAAAAGCGCCGGTTAAAGGGAAGCTCGTCGAAACAAAAACGAGCCCAGTGGCCGAAACAGAAGTGACCGAAGCTGAAATAGCGAAGGAGACTGTTAATGAAGAGTAAGACAACCGCGGATCTGCCGACCCTTCGTGAACTGCTGGCGGCTGGCGCCCATTTTGGTCATCGCAAAGAGTGGTCGACGCCAGCGTCGCGTGAATTTACGTTTGTCATTCGAGACGGCGTGTGTGTGATTGACCTTGAACAGACCCAGACGCGTTTGGCGGAAGTTGGCCACTATCTCGAAGCCCAAGCTTCAGAAGGAGCGATAATTCTCCTTGTTGGCACCAAGCGCCAAGCCACAGAAATTGTTGGCCGGATTGGTCAGGAACATCAAATCCTCTTCGTTAATCAACGTTGGCTGGGCGGCACACTCACTAATTTTAATGTTATTCGAGGCAATATTTCTCGCCTGGCACAGATTGAACAGACGCTTGGTGACGAGAAAGCGGTCGCTAACCTAACCAAGCGAGAAGTGGCAAGACTCTCTGAACAGGCAAAAAAGTTGCATATGATGCTCGATGGCATTACCGCTATGACAAAGCTACCTGACCTCTTGATCGTGATTGATCCAACCGAAGAGGCAACGGCCGTTCGCGAAGCCAAGAGTCTGAAAATTCCCGTGATTGCCATTGGCGATACCGATGCTGACCCGGCCCAAACTGATTATTTGATTCCGGCTAATGATGGTGCTCCGAAAACAATCGAAATTCTTTTAACCTATCTGGGTCAGGCAATCGCCCGAGGCAAAAATAAGGTCAAAATTCCAAAATCAGACCCGTCTCGACCGGCTAGTCAAGCCGAGGCGGAAGCACCAAATCCGAAACAATAATCAAATCTAAAAAAGATAGGCTATCTACTATTTATAATTTGATTTATAGACATCACATTATGAAAATGCACTCAGGAATCAAATGAAAATTGAATTATTACGCAGTCCTGGAAGATCAAAAATACTTGAGGCGTACCAGTAGGTACGGTGAGAGTTATTTGATCTGAAGGACAAGTAAGAAACAATTTTAATTGATTAATGATGTCATTTCATAATGTGATGTCTATAGCACTACGGAATAATTCAATCTCGATTTGATTGTTTTTGGCAAATTATAGTATCATGTCAATATGACCCAACCAAAATCAGAGGGATTCGAGCCATTCGATCCATCTACAATCACACTCAGTGAACAGCCAATTGATCCAGGTCAATTGAGTTCGTATTCCTCGGTCTTTCTACAACAATCCACATCAGCGAATGATGATATGCTCAAGACCGATACGAGTGATACATCTACATTTCGAGACGCAATCCGTCAGACGAGAGACCTGAAAAAGGAAATGCGAAAG
>JBBTZN010000089.1:0-16417 GCA_038061355.1 Patescibacteria group bacterium
GTATTACCTTGAGGACTGGCCGCAAAGAGGATGTTGTCGCCGCGAACGGAGTTATGGAGATCGATATTCCCGGTCGCGGCTTAACCTACAATAACGACACTCCCCACGAAGCGCGCGCCTTGATTCGCTACCAGATTTCCTTCGGCCATGAAAATTGCGGTTTCCTGCCCATTGCTGAACTGGGTGGGATCGGCTTGTACCGAGGCGGAGTTGCCCAGCGTAATATTACCCAGCACACGGACATTACCAGTCAGGGTGAGGTTGGCCCCGGTCGCAAGATCGAGATTGCCCGTAATCGTGATTGGCCCCAAGGTTTGTGGCACATAGCCGGGAATTGCGTAATTACCGGTGTGGATGGGTGCGCTTGAAAAAGTCTCCCGAATCTCGGCAACCGTTTCGTCGTCCAGGGGCAAATTTTGGGGTTCAGGCAGAGTGACGGTTGTTCGAATAAGTTCTCCCTGATTGCCTGATTGCTGTTCCTCCCAATACCCTTTGCCAGTGCGGAATTCGGTGTTGGTCAGGATGTCAGCGGTCGCATTAACGCTCGTAATAGCTCGGTTAATTTGGTGGGCAAGAATCGAACCTTGGACAAAGACGCGGTCGATCAGCCCAGTTGATCCAGCAGCCGTGGCACCACCGGTGATGACTTGGTTTTGGGCGGATGATAGACCAATAATCGGCCCATTGGACCAGACATTGCCGCGAATGCGCGCGCCATTATGCATTTCAATACCGCCATTACCGGCTTGAACAGCAAAATTAAAACTCAACTGTCCACCGGCACCCGAGCCGGTGACTTCCATCGCCAAGGTCACTTGGGTGGCGCCGGGCGCTAAACGAGGTACGGCGCCGACGGCTCTTACGAGTTTGTGCGCTGGGTCAGGGGGATTCGTGTCGGTGACAGCAATAGTAAACGTGCCGGGGCCTAAGGTCGTTTCCACTTCGCCAGCCCAAGCCGAATCGCGCGCTAACTGTTCGAGCGCCCGATTTAGGCCAGCTTCGGCCAGATTGCGGGCCTGAATAATCTGGGTTGATCGCTGGATATTACTGGCGGTGCGATGGCTTAACGTTAGAACGAAGAGGGTTAGGAGAAGAATAAGGCTGATCAGGCCCATGGCCAGTATCAGCACTTGGCCGGATTGGGCATTGAGTGGTTGGCGTGTAGTTTGATTGATTTCAGAGCGAACTTTTACCATTAGGATTTTCACATTCTCGTCATTGCGAGTGTCGGTCGAAGCAATCTTATTAGGCAGAAGACGAGATCGCCGCGGCTGCGGCCTCGCGATGACAGATAGAGGATTGTGAAAGTTTTTCATAACTCAATTCTCAACTTGGTGGTTTCGTAATTTGCCGCCACCCACAAAATTGGCCGAGACGGTTCGATTTTTTACGGTGACCTGGGCATCCAGGTTCACTTGGATTCTCGTGACCGAGCTAAAGGCGCCCGGATCAGTCGTTTCGGTGTCGCCGGGAAGAAAGTAGTGAAAATCTAGATTGGCGAGTGTTGTTAAAGGTCGGCGTGTCTGATTAGCCCGGCGACTGCCCATCCCAGGAATAGTCTGGATGATGAGGGTTGAGGGAATCTCGGGATCAGGTTTGATGACCACTCTGTCCATGACACCGCTTAAACGAATACCGGACTGGTCGTAACTAACCAATTCCAAAACAAGACTGTTGGGCGAGGTGAGGCTTACTTCTCCGGTTGTCGGATCAGTGTAACTGGTCGCTACTCGCGCCGCCTCCTGAATATAGCGGGTGATATCACCCTCGGTTCGTCCGGTTTCGTCCAAAATTATTTGGCGCTGATTTTCAACCATGGCGGCTTCGCTCGCATCTTGGCCGATCACCCAGAGTAAACCGATCAAAAAGGAGAGGAGGCTGATTGCTAAAAGTAGCTCGATCAGGGTAAAGCCCCGGGCCGTGCCCGATGCGAATGGCGAATAGCTAATGGCTAATAGGGAATAGGGTTTTTTTCTGATCTCGATAGACTTTTTACTCATTAAGGCCTCCAGCACCCAGAAGGGTGGCAAAAGTCAGGTGAACCGCCCGATTGCCTTCGGCAAAACTTATCTCGAGCGTAACCTCTTTGAGGTTCGGATCGTTTTGGTAATCGCCAATCGTTAGTTGAGCCTGGCCAGCCGGTAAATTAGTGAGCGCCGGCTCGGGGTTACCGATCAACGGCCCATCGGTTTGGCTACCAAGGCTAGCAACGGGCCGGCCGCGCAGAATTTCAAACTGTTGGTTGGCGAGTTGGCTGGCCAACGCTTGGCGCTGTCCACGCAACTGGAGTTGCGTGCCGGCCAGAATGGCCAGCACTAAACCGAGGATGACGATCAGTAGCCCACCAAGAGTGAGGAGAATTTCAAGTAAAATTGAACCACTTTGGGCATGTTTCATCTGTTACTCACAGAGTCTCGACGAGGCGGTAAATGGGCAAGAGGACCGCCGCGATTACGAAGGCAATACCGCCGCCCATAAAGAGCATGAGCAATGGTTCGAGAAGAGCGGTGAGATTGCGGGTGCTTGCTTCAATATCCCGATCGTAGTATTTGGCGACGGACCCAAATGTTTCCGCCAGGTTGCCGCTTTCTTCGCCAACGGCGAGAAGATTGGCGAGCATCACGGGAAAAATACGACCGGCGCGAATGGTCGTGGCCAACGAGGCACCATTTTCCGCCGCTTGCGCCACCCGCATCAACTCCTTTTCGTAGTAACGATTACCAACCACTGCTTGGCTGATGGCCAGGGTTTTTAAGACGGGTACGCCTGCAGTGAGGAGGGTTGTCGCGGTTGTAGATAGGCGGGCCACGGCGGCTTTTTGCTGTAAGCGGCCAAAAATCGGCAGGCGGAGTTTCCAGCGATCGAAAGCGAGAGCAAGTCGAGCTTGGCGGAGGAGAATAATAATACTAATCGTGATGATAAACAAACCTATAAGTAACCATGCGCCATTATCAATGAGAAAGTGGGTGATTATGAGGAGGAGCCGGGTGATAAATGGCAGATCAACTCCCACATCGGTAAAGATTCCCTCAAGCTGGGGGATAACAAAGACGATAATCAGGGCTAAAACGGCGATAATACCGATTAAAAGAATCGCGGGATAGAGAAGGGCACTTTTGATTTTGCCTTGCAACTCGGCGTCTTTCTCCATTTGAAAGGTTAATCTTTCCAGAACTTCGACAAGTTTGCCGGAAGCTTCGCCCGAACGAATAATGGCAATGATGAGGGGAGGAAAAATATCCGTATGTTTGGCGAGGGCGTCGCCAAAACTGGTGCCGCCCCGAACATCGGCGGTGATGGTGGCCAGGGCTGCTTTTAACCGACGATTATCTGTTTGATCTTGGATATCCTCCAGCACCCGCGAGAGCGGGATGCCGGCGTCAAGCATCAGACTCAATTCTTGCGTAAAAATGGTTCGATCTTGCAGAGAAACGGAGCGACTTAATTTGAGGGCGCCAAACCGGCCGGCATGGGCCTCTACCAGCCGTGAGACAGTTAGCCCTCGACTCTTGAGCCGCTCAATGGCCTCAAGGGTTGACGGGGCCTCAATATGGCCTCGCTCGAGTCGCCCTTCTTTTGCCCGGGCCCGATAGACATAGTCCACTGCCTCTCCTTTTGCTTTTTCTAGTTTATATCTTATAAGGGCAGATGGCTACCTTGCGCCCAAACGTGGCCATGCTATGCTGGAATTAGTTATACAAGAGATAAGGAGTCCACGTGAGTAAGAAATTATTGTTAGTCGAAGATGATATTACCCTCCGCGATCTCTATGCGGCCCGTTTTGGTATTGAGAATTATGAGCTTTCGGTCGCCAATGACGGCGAGTCGGGCTTGGCCATGGCCCAGGAAATTTTGCCGGATTGCATGCTACTCGATTTGCGCATTCCCAAACTCAATGGTTTTGAAGTTTTACGGCGTCTTAAGGAAAACCCAAAGACGAAAAAAATTCCGGTCATCGTGCTGACCGCCCTCTCGGGGGATGAAGATCGGCGCAAGTGTCTGGAAGCCGGCGCGGCGGCCTTTTTAACTAAAGCAGAAACAATGCCTAAGGAAGTTTTGACCCATGTTAAAAAAGTGATCGGATGAGGAGGGAATGTGGCTTTAACGAAGAATGATAAGCAATTTATTCAAGACGCGATTCAAGACGCTGTTTTGGGAACTCAAAGCTATCTTGAAGGACGGATGGATCGTCAACATATAGCGGTATTGGCGGCAATAGATTCGCTCAAGGAGCAGGAGACTGAGGATGTTATAGCCGCTTATAAAGATATTGAAGAGCTTAAAAAAGTGATTGGTTAAACCTTGGTAACTCGCCAGACTTCGTCAATGGTCGTTAAGCCGTCGAGGGCCTTCAAAAGGCCATCTTGGCGCATCGTCAGCATGCCCATTTTGCGGGTGGCTAGGGCCAGCCGAGTCGTATCCATATTCTTACCGATCAAGGGTTTTAAGGCCTCGGTGACCGGTAAGATTTCGTAAATGCCGGCGCGGCCACGGTAGCCAGTCTGCCCGCAAGCGTCACACCCTTTGCCCATATAAAAGATTGGTTGGCTTAAGCGACTTTTGAGCCGCTCCAATCTCTTTAAAGCCGCGGGGTGTTTTTTAATAGTTCGTATTTCGGCCCGAATTTCGGCGGTGTGCTCACCACTTAAGCGCAGAGAGGTTTTGCATTTTTGGCAAATTTGGCGTACGAGCCGTTGGGCAACAACGGCATTGACTGAAGAAGTAATCAAAAAAGGTTCAATACCCATGTCGAGTAGACGCGGGATGGCGCCAGCGGCATCGTTGGTGTGAAGGGTGGATAGGACGATATGCCCGGTTAGGGCAGCATTAATGGCGATATCAGCCGTTTCGGCATCTCGAATTTCACCAACCAAAATAATATTGGGGTCTTGGCGTAGGATCGCGCGGAGGCCAGCGGCAAAGGTAAAACCGATCTCGGGGTTAATCTGCGATTGATTGATACCCGTCAGGCGATATTCAACGGGATCTTCGAGCGTTGTGATATTGGTTGACCCCGAACGTAGTTGATCGATAGCGGCATAAAGGGTGGTCGTTTTACCCGAGCCAGTCGGGCCGGTGACTAAAATCATGCCGTGCGGTTTATGAATTTCTTCTTCTAACAGCGCAAATTGTTGACCGCGGAGACCAACTTGTTCCAGGGTTAAGATGCCAGCTGATTTATCTAAAATACGCAACACGACTTTTTCGCCATCAACGGTGGGGATGAGCGACACCCGAAAATCGATGTCACCATTGTCAATTAGGGAGCGGAAACGGCCATCTTGGGGAAGACGATGTTCGTCGAGCCGGAGATTGGCCAAAACTTTAATGCGCGAGACAAGCCCGCGGTGGATCGATTGGGGTACCGAAGCAATAGTTCGCAGAACGCCATCAATACGCAGCCGAATCTGACTATTTTCCTCAAAAGGTTCGAGGTGAATATCAGAGGCTGATTCGTGAACGGCTTGTCTGATTAACTGGCTGATGAGTTTGGCGGCCGGGGCGTGTTCGAGGGCGGTGGTTTCGGCAGAGTTACTACCAGCTGTTGTTTCGGGAACGGCCTCAATAATTTCTTCGGCTTCATTAGCTAACTGGTGAATTTCTTCGGTGCCAATACCGCCCTGGTCTAGGATTCGAGCCAGGTCGGCCTTCGTTGTTAAGAGGGGAATGACGTTCTTATCGACAGTTTTGCGAACGAGCTCAATCGCCTCCATATTTTCTGGGTCAACCATAGCGAGGCGGAGGTTTGTCTTATCGAGACCGATCGGCACCATTTGGTAGCGTTGCATGATGGCCTGGGGAAATAAACTAAGGAGTGACTTATTAAGGGTGGTTTTTTTGAGATCGATAAATTCAATAGTTGTAGGATGGGCGACGCTTTGCAAAACCGACGATGCTACTTCTACCTTGATATTTTTTACCGCTGGTTTGGGGGCCGTTGCCGGCAGTCGGTGTTGATGAAGGTGGAATTGCCCTTCGTTGGTAATGGTAACTGTTTCGCCTTTTTTGAGCGCTTGGGCAAGGACTTGGCTAAAATCATCGAGCAGCCGTTTGGTGGCTTCTTTAGAAAGGTGGGCGCGGTTGGTAATTTTATCTTCAATTGTGTCGTGGTTGGCCACTATCCCTCCTTAGTAAATCTGGGTAAACCCCCGAGGTTTTGATCGTTAACCTCGGGGGTTAAACGAGGGTTTCACCGGATTTGCATAAGTCTTTTCCATCATACCTGAAATCTATGTGTTCTTTGTCTGTTTAACCTGTTGTTCGATTAAGCGGGTTAATTCACCAGGCTCGATTTGGGCCTTAACGAGATAGCCGGCGGCCCCCAGTTGCTTGGCTTTCTCTCCGCTGGTGGTTTCGGGTAGATTTGTCAGTAAGAAAACCGGAATCGCGCGCGTTTCGGAATTATTTTTTAATTCAGTTAAGACATCAAAACCATTTAAGCTTGGCATGATGATGTCAAGCAGAATGACATCGGGTTTATTCTGCTTTGCTTGCCCAATTGCCTCCGCTCCACTGTTGGCGGTAATAACTTCGTGGCCGGCGTCTTTGAGAGCTGAACTGTACATTGTGAGGACGGCTGGTTCGTCGTCGACGATGAGTATTTTCATGTTTTACCTCTACTTTCTACTAAGTCTTACTGGTGTATTCGGCAGGGTTAAGGTAAAACGCGACCCCTCTTTTTCGCGTGAACTGAAAGAGATCGTGCCCTGCTCGCGTTCGGCGATTTCTTTAGCTATAGCCAGTCCCAAACCTGTTCCTTCTCGATTCATCAGCATCGCGTTTTGGCCACGATAAAAGCGGCTAAAAATTTGAGGTTGATCGGACGCAGCAATACCCAGGCCTGTATCGATGATATCGATGGTGACCAAGTGACTATCTTGTTGCACGATAAGTTGAATTTTTCCGCCGCGCGGCGTATAGAGGCAGGCGTTATCCAGGATATTCCATAAGATTTGACGGGTGGCATCGGCGTCAAAACGAGCGAAAAGCTTTGTTTTTGAGGGGGAAAAAGTGAGACGAAGGCCGGCCTGTTTGGCCCGAAGGCGAAATTCCCCGACAAGATCTTTTAAAAAAGGATTCAGGAGCTGTCGGCTTGGCTCGATCAGCAAACGATTCTGATTAACCTTCGTTTCCAGTCGGAGACTCTCTAGGAGACGAACCATGCGCCGACTGTTTTCATAAATTTCACTCGCAAAACCTTGCTGCTGTTTGGTCATTGGTTTGGGTTTTTCGACGAGCAAAGAGGCGAAACCACGAATAATTGACAGGGGCGTTAAGAGCTGGTGACTGGCCAGATTTGTAAATTCCCGTTCCATACTTTCGAGTTTCCGATCTTCGGCCAGGTTATGTGCCAGTTCTTTGGCCTCGGCGCGCGCGGCCAGTTTGGCCTCCCGCTCGTGGCGAATCTGGAGGGCTAAAAAGCGAACAAAAATTGTCATCGCCAGAAAAATAATGATGGGGCTGGTGGAAAGCACGAGTTGCGATTCATCAAGCAGACCTTGTCCAGAGAGGATAATTTCAAGAGCGATGAAAACCGATGCCGAAGTAGCGATAAGGAGCGAATGGAGCAGATTAAGGGTAAAGGCGGCCGCGGCAACCGGCAAAAAGATAAGGGTAAAGAAGTAGATGCTATATTCTTTGGCAATGTATAAAATCATGCCGATAAAAATAATATCGGTGATGTCTTTTAGAAATCGACGTTGTTCAGGTTGGAAGTATTTCCAAATAACGTAATAATAAAAGAGCGCAAAGGCGATAATGGCCCCGGCGATTCGATAGGCGTCTTCAAGAGGAATTATCTCTTTGGGGAGCAGTTGCACGCCAAAAACAATGACAAGTAAGATCAGCCAAACGCCCGCCTCGATCAGGTGTTCGACTTGATACAAGTGATTTTTTGGGATAGTCAGTAGTTCGCCCCTCATATAGCTATATGGTAACAAAGCTAGCTGGTTGATGATAGCACGATCTATAACTATTCAAACAGCTGGGCGGTTTTGGGTTCTTGGCGGCCCCAGGAAGATAAAAAATCGTTCATAAATGCCTGTGGCGAGCGGCTGTCTTCCAGAAAATGCGACAACGACCAAGCGACGCAAAAGATGGCGTGGTAGCCTTCTACTCTTAATTTTTGCGCCTTCAGATAAGCCGGATGAGCGGTATTGATTAAGATGTTGCTTTCGATCATCCTCGCGATCGAATCGCTTGGCTTAGCTGATTCGTAGCCGATGGCCAAGGTTGAAGATTTGGCGCGCTTTTTAGATTCACCGCGCCGTTTTTTTTGAGGCAGTGGATCAATTTCTTCAACATTTTCTTGATGTCCACTTAGTTTAACTTCTTTTTCAAGAATTTTGACCAGTGGTTCTCGGCTTAAGGATTTAAGGGCGTCCGTCGCATTTTTAGTCGTTCGAACGCCAAGTAAGGGCAAAAGTTCGGGAAAGTCGCTAAGCAGACGCCGCAAGGTTTGTTCGATTTGGCGAGTCAGCGGCCGCAATGCCTTAACAGGGTCGATAGTCACTTGTTCGTTGCCAAATTCGCTTAAAATGGGCAGGACTGCGCTTTGAATCGCTTTACGGAAGCGGTAATATTTTTTCAAACTGGTCGCATCGCGTAAAAAATCCATTTTATTGATGGTTAAAATTTGCGATAAGGCTGGAATTTCTACAAAACCGAATAAGCGTTGATTTGTCGGCGTTTCCAATCCAATCCATTCCCAGCCAGACTTGATCACTTTACCGTAAGTCGAAATGCTTAAACCCTGATTTTCGGTTTCATCGAAATTTGCTTGCGCTAAATAACCAAAGCCAGTTAATCGTTTAGTTTGACTGCCCATGACAATTCGAAAAATTTTAGAAGTTTCTGGTAGCAAAGGATGAGATAATTCAAGCTTAGCTCCATTGATGGTAAATTCGATACCGTTTTTGTAGAGATAGCGGTAGATCTGTTCGAAAAATTGAGGAACCAGCAACGGATAAAAGTGACTGATAATTGTTTGCTGAATAAATTTTGCCCGCAAAAGTGCCGAATTAGGATCGGCTAAGGTGATGGTTACGGCCGTACCGCGAGATGCGGTAACTGTGCCTGGACAAGGGATAAATTGCCAAGGGGCGCGAGTGTCGCTGGACAAATGCCAAGTCGTGGCGGCATGGGTGCTGCGTCCAGCTTTGGTTTCCGTAATAACTGAATCAGCGACGAGTAGCGATAACTTGGCGCCGATGCCTGCAAAGCCAATTCCCGTACCGCGCAGCTTAGTTGAAGCGGCGATATTATGATATTCCTTAAGCGCTTGGCGCCGCATGCCTTGGCCATTATCTAAGACCGTGAAGGTTTGGGTGAAAGGATTAACGGAAAAATCAATTTTTGAGGCATCAGAATCAAGCGAATTGGCAATCAATTCGACAATGATTACTTCTTCTAGAGTTAAGGCGTAACTGTCGCGGATGTCTTCGAGCAAGTGTTTGAGATTAACTCGAGTTTCATGCATGAGTTTATCCTAACAGGTTTGGGCGACTTTAAAAGCCCCGGTGACTTCAATTTTCTTTTCTTATCAAGGAACTTAGGTTATATTTTGCAAAATCACGAAGTGGCATAATCTGATTTGGATTGGTATAATTAAAATATGAAAACAGCGGTCAAAACTCCTAAACTTCTACTTACTTTCAAACCGCTCCTTTGGTCACTCAAATGGGAAGATATCGACATAGAGCACGATAAAGCCGATATTATTCTTGCCGCCATCAATGAAGGGACTATGGATCACTGGCGCTGGATTCTTCGAACATATGGCAAATCCACAATTCAAACCGTACTGAATCAACGGCTTGAGACTGAACTTCACCCAGAATCGCAACGATTGGCAACGCTTTTATTTGATATAGCGCCACATCGCCATGCACGCTGACGCTTTAACTTACGCTGGATCGAAGCTAGTGCCTGCCCTGGCTAAATTTAATGATTTTTACCTTGTCGGTGGTACTGCGCTCGCACTCCAAATCGGCCACCGCCTATCAATTGATTTCGATCTGTTTACGAGCCAATTACTCAATTCCCAGCTACTGACTCAAGTGAAACGCGTCGTAGCGCCACGATCAGTCCTCGTTACTTATCGAACGGCTGAACAGCTCAATCTAATTGTTGATGACGTAAAAGTAACTTTCTTTCAGTATCCCTATCCGACAATTGATCTATTTGTACCATATAAAGGACTGAACTTGGTTAGCGTTCATGAGATCGCGGCAATGAAAGCTTTCGCGATCGGCAAACGGCTCGCCTACAAAGATTATATTGACTGGTATTTTCTTCTCCATGATAAATTTGTTACTCTCCCAGTGGTCATCGCGCTAGCGAAAAAAAAGTTTGGCGGTGATTTTAATGATCGACTTTTCCTCGGACAGTTAATTTCGCTCGAAGACGTGCCGACTCAACCAGTCACCTTTCTTCGTCAGCCGATCGAAAGAACCGAGATCGAACAGTTTCTCGAGTATGAAGTGTCAAAATTTCAATTATTGTAGATGCTCGACGACAACACTTAATTGATTAATGGGGACGATTTTGGGGACGGTTCTCATACAACCTGATAAAGAAGAAAAATAATAATAAGCAATCTTTTAAGTAGGACTTACGCACTTTCTCCGTAACCCCAGGGGTTAAAACGCCTGGAAACCCCTGGGGTTTTCCCAAAAGTGCGAAAGTCCTATAAGCATCCAATTTATTTCGTAATTATTTCGTTTCGGAACGACTGGTGTCGGCGAATCGATCCGTCCCTCGCCACGCCAGTTCGAAGAACTCGCGCATGGTTTGAGCTAGTTCCGAATGTTCGATAATCACGCCCACGGCCGTGCCTTTAGAGCCGATAAAATTGATCTTGTTAGCGTAGACGTTCATTTCGGTAGCAGCTTTGAAGCGATCGGGTGGCACCAAGCGCATTTCGCGCAAGGCCGCGGGTTCGCTTTGCAGGCCGCGCGCCAGTTCGCTATCAGGCGCAATCCAGCGCAAACGAATCTTATGGGCAATGCGCTGCCGGATAAATTTAAATTGATCTTCACCTAAGGCCGCGGCTGCGCTATCCGGCGATACGTATTCTAAAATTTCCCGTTTTTCGAGAGGCACATTTTTGAGCGTTTCCAGCATATCTCTCAAAATCTCGCCGAGGCCCTCTTTACCTTCAAAAATCTGCACTCTGGGTCGCGGGCCTACCTCTTGGTACAAAGCCAGCAACTCTGGCAGCGATTCCTTAAGGCGGGTTAGTTTTTGTTCGGTGCGCGAAATCAAATTTTTAGGGTTGTTGGCGACAAACGATCGAGTTTTACCTTTTTGAGATCGCGACACAAGCCCCAACTTAAGAAGTTGCTCCAAGATAAAGTAAACATGCGCCCGTTCTACTTCTGAAGAGCGGGCAATCTCCAAAACCGGGGCGTTGCCTAGCCCCAAAAGGGCCAAGTAAACCTTGGCCTGATTGTCAGTGAGGCCATATTCCAGAAGCGATTCGATTAGATTAGTTGCTTGCATAACATTGTTGTAAATTATTTTTACATTATCTAGCATATCATTTTCAGATTAGATAGTCAATACTCCTGTTGGTCTCTCGGTTATTAACATGATATAGATAGTAAAAACTCTTGACAAATTGTGTGATTTCTGCTAGACTAATTCGTCACAATGAGAAACGCGATTATGGCAAAAGTGATCATTTACAAACAAACGTAACTGGACTGTCATTCTTGGGCCGATTCGCTACAGCGAAATCGACACCGAGAATCCATATATCCCTACTCGTCAGTGAGTAGCGCCGTGCTCTCGAGACTAATCGAGATCACCGCGCTACTCACTTCGGATATCTCGGTGAAAATCGAGTGGTTTGCTAGGCCAGATCCACGAGTAGCAGAAAGGAGGAACTGCCATGTCAGACACGCAGTCCTCCAACAGCATTTGCCGCCCCCCTTACAGGGGGGTTACAATCTAGACGACAAATGCCCAGATTGTTCTGGGCAGGACGGCATTTTCGGGGGGGTGGAGAATGTACGGAGAACCAACAGTGATGGTCCTCTGCGAAAAGTGCCACCGGCACTTGGTGGCTCGATATCGAGCCACCTTTCTACTGGCGCTGCACAGGCACCAGTGGGAGAGAATGTGCCGAAATGGCCCACCCAATAACTGGAAGGCAGTTTGCGCCGCCTTCGATCTCCTCCTGGCAGAGGAGGTCACTTAACCGAGGCCCGGTCGCGCCTACAGGCTCCCGCTAACCCCGGGAGCTTTTTCTCTATAGTAATAAGAATTACTAGAAATCCTTTTCGTTTAATTGAGATTGGCGAAGGATCGAACGGAATGTTCCATGGGGAATCTCTTTACGATTCGCTGGTACAATTACCGTCAAGATTGGTTGAATATTTTTTCGATACTTAATGTGACTACCTCTCTGACTAATATATAAAAAACCGTGACGCTCAAGGATACGGATCACATAATCCGATGAGAAAAGTTTAGGCATGCTGAAGCGAACGCTTCACTAGTATAGGCCGTTCGATTTTGGTTATCTTTTGGATTGACTCATCTTCAAAATATAGCTCGAGAGCTTCGTCAAGATTTTTTAGAGCTTCGTCTTCGTTTGCGCCAAAGCTTGAAATATCGATATTCAAACATTGGGCAACGTAGTATTTGCCTTCTTTCCAGATCACATGTTGTAATTCATGCATCTTCATTACAAATATATGATATCACAAAAATTCAAGATACTGATTCATCGTGATCGTTGGCTGCAAGCCACTTGAGTTCATAATTTTTATTCATTGCTGTTAGGGATTTTAGAATCCTGATTACAGAGGCGCAAGGTTCATTTGGTGACGAGCCTATACTATTGACATAAGTAATGTATAATAATAAAGTAATGACATGAAAGAAACAATTACTATTACTCGAAAAGGGCAAACGACATTGCCGGTGATTTGGCGCCGAAAACTTGGTTTGGGCAAGATGGGTGGAATTCTTCGTATTCGCTTTAACGAACCGAGAGACGAACTCGTTATTTCCAAACCAATCCGTGCTGCCAAACTCGCTGAACAAATTAGTCGCCACATCAAACAAGACACTCAACCGGTAAAAAACGTAAATGATTATTATCAGCGATATCGCGACACCCCGCCGAAGAGTGGTCAATGAAACGAATAGCTGGCTCGTTAGATGCCAATGTGTTGCTTAGACTGCTTTTAAATGATGTGCTCGATCAACACAAAGCTGCTCTCAAGTTAGTTGAAAATGATTTGGTGGAATTTAACGTGGCTGATACAGTCATTATCGAAATTGCTTTTGTCTTGGAAAGACACTATCAATTTTCTCGTAAGCAGATTTGTGAAGCGATTGATGGGTTGATACTGCTTACCCAGTTACGTTGCAATCAAATCTTATTTGAAAAAGCGCTGGCGCTGTTTGTAAAACACCGAAATCTTTCATTCGAAGATTGCTGCTTGTCAGTATACGCTTACTTGAACGACGCCGAACCACTCTGGACATTCGATCGAAAGCTCGCTCATAAGGCGCCTAATGCCCAGCTTATTTAGCAATTTTTAAATACTAAAATCGTACAGTATTGCAAAGTCACGTTTGCTCGGCGATTTGCCACAAGCCTTCATAGAGTACGCGGCAGGCTTGGGCAAATTCGGCGGATTCGATGAAAACCCCGAAATTTTCACGGCGGCTGGAAATAAAAGCGACTTTGTGGCCAAAAATGGTGACCGAGGCCGAGTAGAGGAGTTGGGCGGGAGCAAAGCGGCGCTCGCGGAAACGCTGGCGGTCTTCGGTCGGATCAATCGGCTTAGTGTCGACGGTGCGGGGGTGAATGATGCGGGCCATAATCTTGGCCGTTTCCCGTCGTTTTTTGTAATCATCAAGCACGGTTTTACCAAAAACTTTTTGCATAATATCTCGCGCCCAGAGGTAATCAATGGTTTTGACGCGGTCATGGAAAGGCTGGTAAAGAAGAATTTTTAACTCGGAGTGATGGCGATAATAAGAGACGCGCGTGGGAGTGACGCCGGCGGCTTGATAGAGCGTTTCGAGTTCGGGGAGGAGACTAGTCAGCTGTTTTTGGCGAGCGTCGATGAGCTGCTTTAATTTGCTAGGCGGTTCGGCTCGGTAAAGGGCACGGTGATGGCGCTCGGTTTGGGTGATGAGACCGAGGCCGACCAGTTCGCGAATAAAATTATAGATTGAGGTGCGTTTGACGCCGGAGCGGCTGGCCACCGGCCCGATGGTTGACTCGCCCAGTTCCAAAAGAGTCAAGTAGACTTTGGCTTGTTTTTCCGACAGACCGAGTTGTTCGAGGAGTATTTCTTTAGTCATAGCGTTTTTGGAGTTGGCATCTCTAAGGCAATTTCCTGCGATAGGGGGCCTTCCCGCCGATTAAAGAGATATTTTTCGGTGATTTGTTCGGCAATCTCGATGAAATTCAGGTTAGTCGTATCAAAGACACAGGTTGATAAACCGAGGGTGGGTAAAAGTTTGAGCATGGTTTGTTGTTGTTCGACGTATTTATTGAGCATAACATCCGCGCCGCCTTTGGCCATAACGTGGTCGGAAAACTTTTGGGCTCGCCGCGCCAGGGCGTCTTTAAGCCGCGGCCGAAACGCTTGATCATCAATCTGTAAAAAAATGATTCTCGCTTCGAGATCGACGAGCTTATCGCGAACGACAGCAAAATCGTTGAGATCGCCGTTGGTTCGTTCGAGATGGGAGAGTAAAAAGCGATCCACCAGGACAACGTCGTGCTTTTCCTGCTCGATTTGACCCAAGACCGTGTTTTGTAGCTCGAGACTCGCCTGAACGCTTTTATCGCCCAAGAGAGGAATCAAGGTTTGGTCTTCGTGATAAAGAATTGCTGGCCGATTTTTGGGTTCGCACAGACGCAACACTTCAGCCTCGATGGTGGATTTGCCGGTGGTCGCAACGCCTTCAAATAAGAGTAGTTTCATATGTTTATATAACTATACTCTGTTTTTAACGATTGTCAATATTGATGTCTAAATTGTAGACATACCAATTAAATTGATGGCGCATTTAACGAAATTAAGAAAAATTTATGGTTTGAAAATTAGTAAATTATATATATTGCTAATTATTTATTGTCTAAACTCTTGACAATATAAATATAATATGGTAGATTATCGTCTGAACAAATGACAAAGGCAACGAGCGATGATTGTACGACAGTACTGGCAAACCTTAACAAGCTGGCCTGGCTCCACCCCTTACCTTTCACCCTTACGTCATTGCGAACCAGTCTCTACTGGTGAAGCAATCTAATCAATCAAGATCGCCACAGCCCGCCACGGCAGGGCTTCGCGATGACAAGATGGGTGAGGGGTGGAGCCAAAAAAATAAAAAAAGGAGAAGTCCAATGTTCTGTCATAAGTTTTATGTAATCTGCCCCCACTGCCAGCACCGCAACCTTCCCGACAACTCTTACAAAAAGGC
Source organism: Patescibacteria group bacterium (assembly GCA_038061355.1). Taxonomy (GTDB): domain Bacteria; phylum Patescibacteriota; class UBA1384; order JBBTZN01; family JBBTZN01; genus JBBTZN01. Next base: position 15,460 of record JBBTZN010000089.1, read on the forward strand.
AATTCGAGCGGTTCTTCTCTGCCAGGTGGGACCATGCCGCAAGTGTGGCGGGAGCCTGGGCAGCATTGGGCTGAAGGAGACCGCGACCGTCAAGCAGATCCGCGAGCAACTCGAGGCTGAAGGTCTGCTCCGCAAGCCACAGCCTCTCCCGCCGCCGTCCCAACAGACGGTCCAGGAGGCGAACGAGCGCGAATTCTACCGAGCCATGGAAGAGGAGATGGGACCGGGCTTCGCCCGCATCTTCACCGACCACCCCGAATTATTCTTAGGGACATGGCAGAAGCCGGTGAAGTGAAACCACCGGCCTAACCATTCCCTACTTTCCACTTTCCAAGCCTCACTTGGCAAGTGAGGCTTGAGGGACTACGACTAGACACAGGGCCGCAGTCCGCTCGAGATTTCGAGTGGATTCCCTGTCGACCAACTCTGCGCCATAGCGCAGCTATTGTCGCGTCTCTAAATAGAGGCGCATGACCGCTGGTGGCTGCAGCCACCAGCTTGAACAGACCGACCACTTCGGCGCACGGCTTCGGCCGAGATAGAGAGAGTGCCACGACTGGATTCTATGACGAAAGGGGGTGAAAAAATGCACGTCAATGCATTGGCACAGGGGCTCCAAGTCTTCTGGGGAAATCCAGCAGACTGGACCCTCCGCCGCCTGCGGCAGGCCTTTCAGGCCAGCCGGATCGTCCGTTCCTTGCGGAAGGTCGGACGACAGGCCCTGACGGTCGGCAAGCGCGCTAAGCTCATGAATGAGCTGAACGCGCTGTGCGGGCCCAAGGGACTGGGCTTTTTCCGCTAAGCTCCCGTCCCGGTGTCCACCGGGGCGGGCTTTCTCCTTGCAACCCGAGGCAACTCGGGTGGCGGGGTGGAGAGTTATAGTCCAAAAAGAAGAAAGGATATTAGACCTCTTTCAAAACCCCTCTCAGTTATGTACTATCTACATGGAGGGAAAAGA
>JBBTZN010000090.1:0-2681 GCA_038061355.1 Patescibacteria group bacterium
AGCGGCTGGCATGGCACCGGCCATCATCATGGGGGCCGCGGCCGAGACACCAAAACGCTCTTCCAGAGCTTTGACGAGTTCAGCTAACTCGAGAGCCGAAAGCGACTCAATCATGGTAATCACTTCCGCAAACTTACCGCTGGGAGCAGCCTTTTCAGCTTGAGCTACCGGCTTCTCTTCTTCTTTTTTCGTTTCTTCGGCAGCTGGCTCTGCCACTTTTTCTACCTGCTTCGGCTCTTCCACGGCTGGTGCAGTCTCGGATGTCGCAACCTCTTCGACTGGCTTGTCCGCCGGAGTTTCAACGGCGGCGGGCTGTTCTTCTTGGGTGGTTTCTTCGGTCTTGGTCTCTTCGTCGGCCATTTTGGCTCCTCTCTTGCTAGCTTGTTAGCTGATTAGCTTGTTAGCTTGTTAGGAAGTTACTGCGTCCCTAAAAAGCTAAGAAGCTAACACTTAAGAAGCTCGCTTTTGTTGATATTGATTCAAAACATTAACGATTCCCGCCAGCGGTGCTTGCAACGTACGAACAAGCCCGATAAGTGGGGAAGCAATCACAGAAACCAATTGCGCGCGAAGCTGGTCTTGGCTTGGCAAATCAGCCAGGGTATTCATCTCGGCTGGGGTCAAAAATCGGTTAGCCACGATGCCACCAGCCACAGACATGGCCTCGTGTTCTTTGGCAAACAACTTAGTAACCTTGGCTGGAGCGACTTCGTCGGTGGTACTGGTAATCATCGCCAAAGGCTGGGCCAAAAGTTCAGCGTTTAAGGCAAGGCCATGTTTGCCGGCAGCCAAACGGAGAACGGTATTTTTCGTAATTCGCATGGTCATCGACTGATCCATCGCCTGATCGCGCAGGGTTTCCATCTCGGAAACTTTCAAACCCTGGTAGTTAACAAACACCACACCCTTAGCTTGAGCGAGAGTCTCATCAAACTCTTTGAGTAAGGTCTCTTTCTGTTGTCGTGTTTTTGGCATAACTACCTTTCCAAAATTACATACTTGCAGGACTTGTTCAAAAAAATCGGCCACCAAAGCCGATCGCACTCAAACTTACCAGAAAATATCCAGAAGTCTGAAATTACGCCTCGGGAGGACTTCTCCCCGACGTAATGTCGGGATGCCTCCGGTCTTTGGCTCAAATGTAATCTAATCAAAACACGAGGTCCTTGTCAACCCCTTATTATTCTTTGTCAGCTGAAGGCGACCGTTTGCCACCGACCAGAGCCCGCAAAACTAATTCTTTCATTTCGTGAAGAATCTCCAATTCACCACGTTCGCCATGAATCGTATGTACCCCGCTGTAGATTTTGGCCAAGGTCTCATAGGCATTCCAAACTTTAGTCAGTTTTTGCTCCTCATCGTAAAGCTCCACCTCATAGTGGCTCTCTTTCATGCGGATCGCACAGATCTTGGGCCGTACCTGAATGAGAAAAGTTAGGTCTGGCAGAATAAATTGAGCATTTAGCTGTTTCAGCCACTCTTGATCCTTCACATCAATCGACCCATAGGCAATCGAAGAAAAGGCATACCGATCAGAAATCACAATCTTGCCTGCCTCAAGAGCTGGTAGTATTTCTCGATGCAGATGATGAGCTCGATCGGCCGTAAAGAGAATCTGGAGCGTATCCGGGCCGGCGGCCTCCCACTCCTTAGATAGTTGAGCCCTAATAAGCCCACCAATCAAATTTGTGGTGGGTTCTTTTGTAAGCACAACCCGGTAACCTTCTTTTTCGAGCACGCCAGCCAGCAGCGTCGATTGTATCGACGACCCCGAACCATCCAATCCTTCAACGGCAATAAACAAGCCCGGATGTTCGTGACGTTTCATACCGATCTCCTGCTGCCGATACCTTGTCGACAGTCAAAAGCGGACAGGCAACCGCCCTCCTTCTCTCCACTATTGACTATCTTCTAGTCCGTGAGGATCTATTTTTTAAGGTCAACCCCAATCCCTGGCCCCATTGTAGCAGCCAAAGTTACCCGTTGCAATCTAGGCAGTGGCAAAGCCGCCAGCAAGGCTTGATAGTTGACGGCCAACTTTTCGAATGGCCACGAAACACGCCCAATCATCTGGTGAAGATTATGATGTTCGTCGGCTCGCACTTCCACGCGGCCAGAGATAATTGCTCGTTTGGCCGCCTCGGGATCATCGGTCACCGTCCCCGTTTTCGGGTTTGGCATCTTGCCTTTCGGTCCTAAGATCTTAGCAATTTGAGCCACCTTGGGCATTAAGGCTGGCGAAGCCAACAGAATATCAAAATCGGTATTTCCCTTCTGTTTAATATCAGCAATCATTTGCTCGTCTAAAACGCCGATTTTCGGCTCTTTGCCAGTCCCATGCGGTAGCGTCACAATCACGCGAAAACGCTCACCGCTGTCTTTACCCCGCTTGGCCACAAGGCGAATATGAACTTCCACTGCCCCATCAAACTTGGTGGTATGAGTAACTTTAAGCAGTTCGAGTGCATCTTTCAAAGGATAATTACGACGAACGTCAACCAACTTGGCACTGGCCAAATAACGCTGACTCCGCTGCTTGACAGCCTTTTTCACCACTTTAGACTTAACCACTTTCGCATCAGCACCCTTTTTCGAAGATTTTTCTGCCACCGGCGCAGCTGTCTTGGTAATTTCTTCGGACTCTAAATCACCCGACGCTTCGAGAGCAGATTCTGTATATG
>JBBTZN010000091.1:0-6357 GCA_038061355.1 Patescibacteria group bacterium
GATCCGCACCCCGGCCGCCCGCGCCATCTCGGCACCGACTGTTTTATGGCGATCATAACGGATCCGCTCCCCGGGCTCTATGGGATAACTAATCGTCGTACTCTTTCCGGCATCATGAAAGAGAACCGCCCAAACCATAAAGGTCGGCGCTCGTTTGGGTAGTGTTTCAAGCGCACGGACGGTATGGTCAAACACATCACCTTCTTGGTGGTACATGTACGGCTGGGGTACACCGCGAAGAGCGGCAATCTCTGGCAAAATTTCTGCAAGCAAGCCAAGTTCGGCGAGTTCGGCTAAACTCGCCGCGCGCGTTGGGTCACCCCACATACGGTCAAGCTCGGTCAAAATCCGCTCACTAGAAATATGACGAATTAAGGCGGCGTGTTTGGCTATGGCCTGATATGTTGGGCCGTCATACTGAAACCCGAGACTATTTTTGAGCCGAACTGCCCGCAGCATGCGAAGCGGATCTTCGTTCACTCGTTCATTGGGATCGCCGACAAAACGAATGAGCTTTGCTTCGAGATCCACCACACCTTGGACAAAATCAATTACTTGACGGTTAAGGGGATCATAAAAGAGGGCATTGACTGTAAAATCGCGCCGAGCCGCATCGCGCTCGGGCGACGTCCAAAAAACCGTATCCGGACGACGCCGATCAGAATAACCCTCTTCACCACGAAAAGTCGCTACTTCGTAGGCATGTCCACGTTCAACAACCAAAACGATGCCAAATTGACGCCCAATCGGGACAGTTTCCGCAAAAAGTCGCTCGACGTCTTCGGGTTTGGCCTCGGTGGCGATATCGTAATCTTTTGGTGTACGCGCCAAAAGCACGTCACGAACACTACCACCGGCCAGATAACTCACATAGCCAGCCGCGCGTAGTTTTTCAATAATTTGAACAGCTCGCCGCGCGCGATTTGTCGAGGGCAACTCAAGCAGCACGTTAGTCTTCATGCGATGCAAACTAATTCAAACGATAGGCTAAATGCCACGAAGATGTCGTTTGTTGTTTGATGAAAAGCCCAGCCAATTGGTGAAGAGGATCAGCTCGGCTCTGAAGTAAACTAAGGAGTGAACCAAACGGCGAATCAACTGAGTAGCCAACAATCTGCACCTCGGTAAGACCCGCCAAATTTTTAGCGACATCCTCGGCCACGGGAAGATCTCCCAGTTCATCAACCATTCCGAGACTCTTGGCGGTTGTACCAGACCAAATTCGGCCATCCGCCAGCTGGCGGACTTGATCGATAGGAAGATGACGGGCATCGCTGATAACCTGAATAAACTTCTCATAAGATTCTCTATATAAGTCCTGCAACATAGCCTGCTCGGCATCAGTCATTTGACGTGTCGGAGAACCGATATCTTTGAACTGGCCGGTTTTGATCGTCGTAAAACGAACGCCGTAAGTCTTTAAAAGTTCAGACACATCGAGAAATTCAGCGATCACGCCAACACTGCCGGTAATCGTTTCGGGATAAGCAACAATTTTATCAGCTCCCATCGAAAGATAGAGAGCACCCGAGGCCGCCACATTGCCGGTATAGGCAGCGACGACTGGTTTAGGAAAGGCCAGTAACGCCTCATAGATTTTACGAGAGGCGACGACACTGCCTCCCGGACTGTCGATATCCAACACAACTGCCTTCACTAAATCATCACTCTGGGCTTTTAGAAGCATCGCTTGCACAATATGCTCATTCGTTACTTTGGAAGCACTATTCCCGACTTCGTCAGCCAGCCCGATTGGGCCATGGATGGGAATAATCACAATCTTGTCTAACCCCTCGCCACTGATAACTTCCTCCGTAATTTCCGAAATATCAGACGGGCTGGTTAGCCCCGCGAAAAAGTCGAAGACCAAAAGCGTAATTAAACCACCCAGGAGAATGAATAGTCCCAAACAGGTTCCAAAAAAAATTCCTTTCCAGGTTTTTTTTCGCGGCTCTGTCCCAGACCCGGACGGAGGAAAATGGAGATCGCTTGTTTTGCGTAGCATGTTACTCCTTTCCATTATTAGCGATAACAAGACTTGGCAAGAGGGAACGACCAGTCATCTCCACCGGAATCGGAATTTGAAACATTTCTAAAATAGTCGGGGCAATATCGGCCAGCGTGGCCCGAGCTCGTACCAGATCAGCCAGGCCGCCGGCCGGCCCAACCATGGCTTGCTTGATTAGATCGAACTTAGACTGATTTGCGACATAAATAAAGGGCACGGGGTTAATTGTATGAGTGCGATCGGGCTCACCGGGCATCAGGAGCATCTGTTCAGCGTTACCATGATCGGCGGTAATAAGGAGTGTGCCGTCGAGTTTTAAGACAGTTTCGGCCAGCTCGCCCATAGCTTTATCGGCGATGCGGATGGCGGCGGCTGTCGCAAAAAGATCTCCCGAATGGCCGACTAAATCAACATTGGCAATATTAATTACCGCAAAGTCAAATGGATCGCGTTCGAGCCGATCGCAAAAACGCTTGACGAGAATCGAAGTAGCCATACCGGGATTTTGCGCCGGTAGACCGGACGGTGAAGGGACAATGAGGCGCTCTTCGCCTGGGAAGGGTTCCTCACGGCCGCCGCCAAAAAAATAACTAATATGGGCGTATTTTTCGCTTTCTGCCGCCCGCAATTGCGACAGGCCGCGGCCAGACAATATCTGCGGTAGGGTTGTCGGGATCTGGGCCGGCGGAAAAGCAATATCGTAGGTAATTGAGGTGGGTAGATGAGCTGAAACAAGGGTGGCAAACTTCGTTAAATGTAACAGCCGCGCCTGGCGGCCAAACGCCCCGCGAAAGGCAACCGGGTTAATAAAAGCCTGGGTTAGCTGTTTGAGCCGATCAGCGCGGGCATTCCAAACTATAACACAATCATTATCCTGGATATTTGATTGGGTTGTCCCATGCTTAATTAAGCTCGGTGGTAGGAATTCATCGCTCCTATTTTTAGCGTAAGCCGCAGTAAGCGCTGCTAGCGGTGTGCCAAAAGCCTGGCCGACGCCAGCCGTCCACAACTTATAAGCTACCAATGTTCGATCCCAGTGACCATCGCGATCCATGGCGTAATGGCGCCCGACTAGGCTAGCGACTCCCCCGAGACCAATTTCTTTCGTCAGATCTTGAATTGCCGTCAGATAGTGGGGTGCAGATGTTGGAGCAACATCGCGACCATCAGTAATTAAGTGGAGGTGGACAGTCTCGACCCCCGTTAGTTTTGCCAAATCGAGAAGTGCTCGAAGGGTGGCCAAATCACTATGGATACCGCCATCACTAGCTAAACCAATCAAGTGAAGAGGCCGCTTTTTTTGAATGGCCGCCCGCATGGTATCTAGTAAGGTCGGATTTTTGACGAAAATACCTGTTGTGATGGCTTCGTCAATTTCTTCTAAATCAGAACGAATTTCTCGACCACTGCCAATCATGGCGTGGCCAATATCCGAGCTACCAATCTGGCGTCGCGTCGTCTGTTCGGGTGGTTGAAAGGCTCGTAAAACTGTATGAGGATACGTTCGCCAGAGGCGATCGATGTTCGTTGGATTGGAAAAAGTGATCGCGTTACCACGCCATGTCGGCGATAGGCCCCAGCCATCAAGAATTGCTAGGACAATTGGCTTGGATTTGGCTTTAGCCTCGGTCACATTCCCTCCTCTTTAGTTATCTGGACTTACGCACTTCCCGTGAAAACCCCAGGGGTTTCCGGGCGTCTTAACCCCTGGGGTTAAGGAGAAAGTGCGTAAGTCCTATTCTCCTTACCATGGCAAAAAAATCGGCTGACGGCAAGGTTAAGTTATTTCACCCAAAAGTGATGAACCCGTCATTTCTACCGGGATTGCTTCTCCCAAGAGCGCCAGAATCGTTGGCGCGACATCGGCCAAGAGCCCACGGGCCTTCAGAAGTCTCTGCGGAGCAGGCAGTACAAAATAGCAAGGCACGGGATTAAGTGAGTGTTCGGTGTCCACCTCGCCCGTCTGGGGATCAACCATTTCTTCAACATTACCGTGGTCAGCCGTAATGATAAGGGGTACATTATGCTTTTGACAGGTGTCAGCCAGGATACGAAGTTGGCGATCGAGCACCTCAACCGCTAAAAGAGCAGCCCGAAAATTGCCGGTGTGACCAACCATATCCGCATTGGCATAATTGGCCACAATTAACTGTTCCTTGCCTCGGCTAATACGGTTAACTAATTCTCTGGTAATGGTATCAGCCGACATGGCCGGCGCTGTATCGTAGGTTGGTACTTTAGGCGAGGGGATTAAGAGACGTTCTTCACCAGGTAGCAGAGCTTCTTGCCGGCCATTAAAAAAATAGGTGATATGGGCCCATTTTTCGGTTTCCGCAATATGAAACTGGCGACCCCCGCGTTCGGCAATAACGGCCGGAAGACTATGATAAATTGGTGGCGGTTCAAACACCACGCGCCCGTGATTCAAATGACCAGGCAGATCATAGGGCACCATGGAAACAAAGGTGAACGGTTGAGCCAACTGCTCCCGAACTGTTTCGTGAATCTCACTGTCGGTAAACGCTCGAGTTAATTGACGCGCCCGATCAGCACGGCAATTAAAGAACATGACCACATCCTGGTTTTGAACACCGGCGTAGACAGGCTGACCAGGCTTATTAACAACTGTTGGGTTAATAAACTCGTCAGTCTGCTCTTTCGCATAAGCCTGGCTTAAGGCCTGCCGCGCCGAAGCCGCCGCTTGACCTCGCCCGAAGCCCACTGCCTCGTAGGCAAGTTTTGTTCGGTCCCAATGATTGTCGCGATCCATCGCATAGTAACGGCCAGAAATAGTTTGAATGGTCCCAAAACCCAACCTTTGCAACGTCTGCTCAAGCTGCAGCAGCAGGGCGAGGGCATCTCTTTGTCCGCTATCACGACCATCGGTGAAAAGGTGAAGCTTCACTCTAAAAAAACTCTTAATTTGAGCCATTTCTAAAACACCAAGGAGATGGGCATAAACGGCGTGGATCCCCACCGGCGAAAGCAAACCCATCAGGTGGAGTGTTCCTCCCGAATGATTGAGTTCCGCAAAAGTCTTAATGAGCGCTGCATTCTCAAAAAAAGTGCGATCAGCCAGCGCCTGACTAATCCGCCGTGACTCCTGAACAACAATCCGGCCGGCTCCCAGATTAAGGTGACCCACTTCTGAATTACCAGGCTCGTTTGGGCCAAGCCCGACCGCTTCACCAGCCGCCTCTAAAACGGCATGTGGTTCACGTTCAAGGCCCGCAATAGTTGGCACCCGAGCAACGATAATAGCGTTTCCACCCCAGGCTGGCGCCACGCCAAATCCGTCGAGAATAACCAGCACAACGCTTGAATAAACCATAATTTTGCCTGTTCTTTCGTTTACTTAGAGCAGCCCTCGCAGGCTAGCCCCCGTCATTTCCGACGGTTTTTCTAACTCGAGAAAATCGAGAATCGTCGGGGCGATATCGGCCAGCACCCCAACTGGGGGTTGAGCGGCAAACTGGATCTGATCGATTTTTTCTTTTGTACCCAGAGTTTCCGCATAATCAAGGGTAGGGGGAATAAGAAAACAGGGTACGGGATTGGTCGTATGTTCCTTATCGATTTCGTGCGTTTCGGGATGAATTAGTTGTTCGGCATTACCATGATCGGCCGTAATAATCAGGTTAGCCCCGAGCGCCTTGGCGGCTGATTGGAGTTGCCGAAGTTGTACATCAATAGTTTCAATAGCCGAAATCGTCATTTTGAGGTTGCCGGTATGGCCCACCATATCCGGATTGGCGTAATTAATCACCGACAGCCTCGGCGGGTTATTTTTAAGTCTTTTAAGGAGAGCGCTCGTCACTTCACTGGCACTCATCTCCGGCTTCAAATCATAAGTCGCCACCCTGGGCGAAGGGATTAAGAGACGCTCCTCCAGAGCGAAAGGCTTTTCAATACCGCCGTTCAAAAAATAGGTGACATGGGCGTATTTTTCTGTCTCCGCAATATGAAACTGCGACAAACCCGCCTGGCTAATCAATTCCGCCAACTGCTTGCTCATTGGTGGGGCGAAAAACGCTACGTTCACACCAGACGAAGCCTCGCCACCGTAGGAACTAAAAGAGACAAATCTTGCCACTGGGCCATGATCTCGCTTAAAACTAGCAAAATCCTTCTCTGTTAGGGCGGCTGCGAGCTGACGGGCGCGATCAGGACGATAATTGGTAAAAATAACCGCATCGTTCTCTTTGAGAGAAGCGACTGGTTTGCCTTGCTCATCAACAATAACCGTTGGGCTCAAAAACTCATCGGTCTCATTGGCGGCCGTGGCTGCTAGAAGAGCAGCTTGAGCCGTAGTCGCCAGCCGGCCAACACCAAGAACTATAGCCTGATAA
>JBBTZN010000092.1:0-8225 GCA_038061355.1 Patescibacteria group bacterium
AAGCTAGACTTTGGACATTATCAAAAAACCGCTTGATTGAGACCAATCGTCTTTTGGCCCCAGCCGAGCGGTTTTTGTAAAAGTATCTGAACAACACCTTCTTATCCTTGCTCTTGGGTAGCTAGTAATAGCCGCTCAAGAGTCAAGGATGAGAAAAATACCATGATATTCAGCGCTAGCCGGCCTCTGGCCGGGGCCTAGATGTCTGAATCACGAGGTGAAAATGGTTACTGCCACAACCAGCCGAAAAGGGGGACATCAGTCATGAATGACATCGTGCCCCCCACCATCCAACTGTGCCGGTTCTCCTACCGCCAGTGGCGGGCGAGCTTGGCCAAGAAGAAGGAGCAGGACCCGAGCGGCATTCCGGTTAAGGTCGTCAAACGTCTGATCGGCCCCGTCCAGGTGCCTGTGCCCTACGCCTTTCGCGGTGAAGCCTACGCCACCAATATTATCGTTAGTGGCGAGGAGGAACCGAAATTCATCGGCTTCGACGAACAACCGGGCTGGGCCATCTGGCAATTGGGGCCAGAGACCATCCTCGTTCAGAACTTCCTCAACCGGCGTTGCCGAGCCCGGATCGAGGTGATCATCGTGGAAGGCGAGCTTCGCTCGCATCTCTCGCGGCTGATTCACACTTCGGCCGAAGAGCAGCGGGCGTGGGCCTACCGGCTGACGCCAGAGGGGAGGGATCCCCATGCTCATTCGTGACGGCTGGAAGATCATTCGGAGCTGGCGGATCCCCTGGGGTGATTCGATCACCCGCGCCAAGGGCCGGAAGTTTGGTGGCGCCCAAGAGGCCACTAAACAGCCTCTCATGGCAGCACCTCCTATCGACTGGTTCAGTGAAATACGAGAACAGCCGCTCGAAGATAACCAGCCGGGGTCCCTGGCCACCAAGCCCTACCTCCTCGGTCGGTATGGCTTCGACCAGGTCGAACAGGCAATACTCCTGGACCAGGCCGGCTCGGAAGAGCAGCTTTGCGACCTCATTACCTGGGTCGAAAAAGCCCACAAAAGGCTCAAGATGTTTGTGCTTCTCGAGCGCAAACTAGAGCCAACGGTCAAGGCGATCCAGGAGGCCCACGAGCCGGCCGTCGAGAAGCTGGCCAAAATCCTCGTCGATACAAACGAAAAAGAAAACGACGAGGCTTGGCGCATCCGGCGACGACGGCAGTCGGCCGAGGAGATCAGGGGAGAAATCCATCGAAAAATCCCCGGGCTCGTCTTCCCGAGAGCAGGCTCTAAAGCCGAACTCGAGGAATGGATCGCCGCTGCCAGTAACATCAACTGCTGGCTCGCCCAGCACGGCACGTTTGCCTGCCGCTGCCGAGCCCTGAACAGAGGCTAAACCCCGAGAGTTGGGCCATCGCACAGTTGCGGTGGCCCTCCCTTTTTTACAAGACACCTCGTTACTTACACCTTCAAGGTGTAAGTAACGAGGTGTAATATTGCCTGTCTGCTGCTTATTGACAATCAGTACGAATTTTACTATGATAACTATGGAAGCTTGAGACAAAGGCGCCATCTTCTTCCCCTCCTTGGAAGGTTGGCTGCCGGGGTGTGAAACTCTTGCCCCGTCTCGGCTTCCACAGAAGATTCTCCCGATCGTGGGGGATTTTTTTGTTATAACGCAAAAAATGATATAATCAGGCTACAATCTCAAGGAGGTAACATGATTAGTCAAATTATTGGCTATTACGATCAATTCTTGAACTTATTTCCCCTGAATTGGCACGGGCCAATTTCCTTAATGCTCCTCCTGGCCATCGCGGGGACCATTTGGCACATTATCCGCAAGAGCGGTATCTGGTTGGTCCTCCTGGTTGTTCTTGTGCCAGCCCTTATTCCTATTCTGCGCGACATCGGTAAAATGTTGATTGAGATCTTAAAAGTTCTTCTGGAAAGGGCTGGTATCTAATATCAAACCAACTTGACCTTGACACCCCAGGTGAGGGTAGGTAGAACATAAGCAGTTAAAGTTAAACGCTTCTGGCTATGTGAGGGTGGTCGAACTTCGACGGAAACCAGAGCACAGAATTAAGGAGAATATTTATGCAAATAGGTGATATTGTGACTGAAGTCTTACAAAATATCTGGGATCGAATTGTTAATTTTCTGCCCGCCTTTTTAGGGGCCGTCCTTATTCTTATCATCGGTTGGATTATCGCCGATCTACTCGCCTGGGCGATCGACCGCGTCCTTCGTTTTCTCCGTCTACCAGAACTCTTTAAAACCGCCAAGGTTGAAGATCTCGTTAAGAAGGGTGGCAGCAATCTCGACACGACGGGCTTGATTGCCGGCCTGGTCAAATGGATCGTCATTTTGGCCACCTTCATCGCCGCGGCGAATATCTTGAACCTCGAAACCGTTGAGGTCTTCCTTGATCGGATTCTCGCTTTCCTACCCAACGTCGTAGCGGCCGGTGCCATTCTTCTGATTGGGGCAATTTTCGCCCACTTTATGGCTAACGTTATTAAGGGTGCCATCTCGGCAGCCAATCTCTCGTTTGTGGAGCTGGTGGGCAACGCAACGAAATACGCGATTTTGGTTTTCGCCGTGCTCGCTGCCCTAAGTCAGCTGGGTATCGCCGAAGCTTTTCTTCAATCTCTCTTCTATGGCATCGTCGCCTTTGTGGCGATCGCTGGTGGCCTCGCCTTTGGTCTCGGTGGCCAAGGTGTTGCTAGAGAATGGATGGAGAAGTTTAAGAAAGAACTCGAAGGCTAAACAAGCTACGCGATTCACCCCCGTTCGGGGTTATCAAACGCTCGGTATTCACCGAGCGTTTGGTTGTTCAGAGGGGCGTTTTACGATAAACTAAAACGAGAACAAGGAGATCACCGATGGATGATAATCAAATTGATAACCAACCACTGAAAGTAATTCTCAACACCGACCGGCGACGTCTTTTTATCAGAATCAGCCTTGGACTCATCGCACTCATCGTTATTTACGCTGGAATAGTAGCCTGGTTTCGTTACGGCGGACAAGACACGAGTAGCCAAACCAATCAGAGGGGCGACGCTAATAACCAACCGACAGTAACGACTGCCTCCAGCACACCAACACTGGTTACTGATAATCTTGATGGCACGCAAGTTGCCGCTCCGTTAGCCAACCGGCGTCCACTAGGAGTGATGATCGAAAACCATCCCGATGCCCGCCCCCAATTTGGGCTTGGCCAAGCTTCGGTTGTCTACGAAGCTATTGCAGAAGGCGGCATTACGCGTTTCTTAGCCATCTTTGGCGCAAATGATGTCGCTAAAGTCGGCCCCGTAAGGTCGGCCCGCAGCTACTACCTCGATTGGGCCCTCGAATACGATGCTGCCTATGCCCATGTCGGCGGTAATATCGATGCCCTTGATCTTATCAAACAGCTGGCCATCCATGACCTTGATCAGTTTGCTCTGGGCACACGCGCATACCGTCGCGAACCGCGCGGGGGCGTTGCCTTAGAACACACTATGTACGCCGATACCAACGCCTTGCGCACTATTGATCTGGAAAAATACGGTTCTAACCAAGATTGGACGAAACCAACTTTTAAAGCCGATGAAGCTCGCGAACACCGGCCCACCAGCCAAGTCGTAAATATTGATTTTTCCTCACCCGATTTTACTGTTCGTTGGACCTATGACCCCGAAACCAACACCTACCTCCGTCAAATGGGTGGCGTTCCTCATAAAGACGGTGCCACTGGCGACACACTTCGGGCAGCCAATATCTTTGTCCAAACTGTCCAACGAGCACCAATCGTCACCCGTATCAACGAACACGGTTACAAAATGGACACTGTCGGCACAGGTTCAGCAACGGTCTTTCAAGATGGTAAAAAAATCGAGGCCACCTGGAAGAAAGCAAGTCATACCGCCCCAACAGTCTTCACCGACGCCGAGGGCAAGGTCATTGCGCGTAATCCCGGAGTAACTTGGTTCGAGATCGTACCGCCAGAATCGACAGTGACGAGCGAATAGATACGTAGTTTTCAGTCAATAATCCGTCATGTTATGCGAGTGTTGGCCGAAGCAATCTATTCCTGAAACGAGATTGCCACGGTCGCCAAGACGACCTCGCAATGACCTTACAACATATTCAAGAATTATTTAATTCGCGTTAGTTAAATAGATTGCATACACAAAAGGGCCGCGAAGGCGGCCCTTTTGCTCTATTTACGATTTTCTATTCGCTCGTCTTATCCTTGGTAGCCGATTTCGTCGGCCACACGCAAAACTTTTTGCACATACCATTCAGCATGATTATAGGCGAAAAGGGCGCGATGGATATCACCACGGTTAGCACCGTTAGCCGCCAAGTAGTTAGCTGCGCCATAGACGGCGTCAACCGCCGAATGAATGTTGGCCACACCGTCACCGTCACCGTCAACGCCGTACCGACGCCAAGTGGCAGGCATAAACTGGGCTGGGCCTTGAGCACCTGCATACGACCGAACATGTGTGTCCCACGATTTGCCAGATTCAATCTGCCAAACCGCTTCGAGTACTTCCCATGGAATCCCATAGGCGGCCGCGGCTCGCTGAACGAGCACCCGCTTCGCGGGAAAATCTGGTTCTGGAGTAGTCCGTAAAACTCGGCTCGATGTTCGGACTCGTAACGAAGCGGCCAGCGCTTCGCGAGCCAAACGGGTTTCTTTATCAACTAAAGATTCAGTTAAACGAACTTCAATTGGATTGACCAGCGCCACCGAAAGAGGTTGAGTCTGATCCGTCGCAAAAGAAATCGTCGACTGCTCAAGGGAATAGGGAAGTAAAGGCGGCGACCCCATATTCGACTGGGCCAAGACATCACCCGGAATCCCTTGAAAAAGTAAACCAAGAAACATAGCTTGCGAGAGATATTTTTTGAGTGACTGTTTCACCCCTCCTAAATTGAGGTGAAACTTCATATACTATTTAACTCCTGTCCAATCCTTCCCGGCTTGCCCCTCACATGGAGCATGCAAACTTCGATTCCAATCACGAAGTCGACATCTTCCATGTGAGGGGTGAATGTCCTTCAGTTAGTAAAAGTGGGCGAAACACCCTTCTTTCTCCTGAACACTCCCTTTCCAGATTAGACCGTAATAGTATACTATAGTTGATCTATTTTGTCAAGTATCTATATGGTTTATATTGTTAAAATATAATAGATAGTAAATTAGTAGTAATTATCTATATTACCACCATTCGCACTTTAACGTTCGGTTTGTGTTCGGTATAACCACCCAAACAAACCTGATTGACAGATAGAAATAGACCAGATAGCTTCCTAACAAGAGACTATTAGGGGGTTACCTTAGCATGGAAAATCAGGCCGTAGCCGCTCGCGAGGCTCTGAAGGACTTTATGGTCAGCCAAGGGCTGGAACTAGTTTGGCTGTCGTTTTATCGAACAGCCGCCAGCGTCCGGCATGGCGGTAACAGCCAGCTTCAGACCTGGTTGCGAAGTCTGGTTACACCAGAAAAAAAACGGGAGCGAGGGCTCTTTTTCAAACTCCTAGGACGGGCTATTAGCTTTGAACAGTCTGGTATATCAGGCATCGGCGTCACTCTTGCCTGGCAAATCGCCACTCTCTTCGAACAAACCGACTGCTGTAGCGGACAAGCCCGCTACGAATGGCTGGCCGAGATGTATGCTTTGACAGGCCCTGAACGTAAATGTTTTCCCGGCCTTGAGGAAGTTCTCTTTTTCTTAACAGGCGAAAAACGCGCCAGATTTGAAAAGATGGTTGGCGAAAAAGTGTCGCACCACCAACGGCAGTTTGTTCTGGAGTGGTTGCGCCGCATCGGGCTAGGACTGATGCTCTTCAGCTGGGCGCTCTACGCGATCTTCGACTTTAGCGGGAGCTTGCCCGCTTTCTGGCTATTGATTGGGGGCATTGCCCTGATCGGTATCTGGGAGGTAATCTCTCTGACCAGAGATTATCCTCTCTGGCAACAGATTGCTTTCGCCGTGGGTTGGTCGCTGCTCATTGACGCTGTCATCGGCCTCCGCCTCATGCAACCGCTTGTCTTGATTCTGGCTATCTTTGTTGGTGCCGGCTACGACGTGGTCGCCATGGCCTTTGGCCGCGTTTTTGACCCCAACCACACGCGGCCCATCTTTCCCCAGTTGAGCGATCGGAAAACCATTATCGGCACCCTGGCCGGTTTTCTGGGAAGTTGGCTCTGCGGCCTAAGCTGGCAGATGGGCTGGTTGCCTAACTGGAGCCTGGGCTGGACGCTACTGGCTATTATCCCCGGGTCTCTCTTCGCCTTCGTTGGTGATCTGATCCCTTCGACCATCAAGAAGGAACTTGGTATTCGCCATTCCGGAGAGCGGCTACCACGCTGGGCCCAGGTCTTTGGCAGTCATGGAGGCGCCCTCGACCGGTGTCTCTCTGTGCTGTGCACGGCTGGCTGGGTTGCCGGTGTCGCATTTCTCCGTCATTTTTTTAACCCTTAACCTGACACGGTCAGAAAATAATCCCGATCTGCACCGCGCCGGCTTCAAGTAAGCCGGCGCGCTCACGTATAATGAGCTCATGGATAGTACAAACGAACGAACTAACGCTTGGCTTACCGCCCAACTCGACGCTGTTTGGACAGCCTATTTTTCTGATGTGCCACGCGCTAATCCGGTAATGATTGTCTTTGGTAAAAAGGCGCGGGCCCGGCTAGGGAGCATTCGCCAAAAAAATGGCCACACAACCATCACTATAACGGGCTATTTTCGCAATGTCGCCGTACCCGAAAACGTCGTCCACGAAACCATTGCCCACGAGCTCGTCCATTACACCCATGGTTTTGAATCGCCCCTGCCCAAGCTCTACCGCTACCCCCACGAGGGACGCATTGTCCAGAACGAACTGGCCAGCCGCGGTCTTAAGGCCAGTCATCAGGCTACCCGAGCCTGGCTTAAATCGCACTGGCTAAAAATAGTTGGCCCACCGAAACGTCGCCGATTGCGCCGGCGACGACGATCTGTCTGGACCTTTTCGCGTCGACGATTACGGGTTGGTTCAACTTTTCATTAGACCTCTTTCAAAACCCATCTTGTAGACTGCAAATGATCTCGATTGGCTGCAAAACAACAAAATTACTCGCAGCGTAGCAACCGCTACACCTTGGTAATTTTGTTGTTTTTCGCACAATCGATTTTCTTTTTCGTGACTAAGAGGGTTTTGAAAGAGGTCTATTGACCACAGGTACCTATTTGTGATAGAAACCAAGCAGGATGAATATGCAAGAAATATCCTGTCTTTTTTGTAAGATTGGGGTCGGCGAGATTGCCACCACCATTACTTACCAAGATGATTTGGTTGTGGCTTTCCCCGATCAGCAGCCAAAAGCACCAATCCACATCTTAGTTATTCCTAAAAAACACATTAAGAGCGCCGACGACATCCAGCCAGCCGACGAAAAGCTGGTTGGCGCGCTGATCTTCGCCGCTCAACAAGTGGCCCGCGAGGCGGGCATTGCCGAAAACGGCTACCGACTCGTCTTCAACGTTCGCTCCCATGCCGGCCAAACCATTGACCACCTCCACCTCCACATCCTGGGCGGCGAGCACTTGGGACCAATGGCCTGACGAGCTAGTTAGCTTCCTAGCTAATTAGCTTGTTAGAAAAAAACGACCTTTACTAAACCTAAAAAGCTAATCAGTTAACTAGCTAAAAAGCTAATTCGAGAGAAGGTGATTTCCTAACACTATGGCAGATGATCGTGAAGAGATAGTCCGCAATCAACAATCCAGCCGGCCAAGCTTCGAACGTCGCGAGCCTCGCAAAGAAGGTTTTGAGGCTTTGTTGCGCCGCTTTTTCCGTGATGTTCAACAAAGCGGCATTCTTTCGGAAGCTAAAAAGCGACGCTACCGCTCGGGTGAAATTTCTCGAGTCAAGCGCCGTCAGATTGCGACTCGCAAAGCCGCACGCCGCCGCGTAAAACGCGGCTATTAAACCACCTTATAGGTAGAAATCCGAAATCCGAATATCGAAATCCGAAACAAAGTTGTTTTAAATATAGGACTTACGCAGTTCTCCTTTACCACCTGCGAGGTGAACAGATACCTCCTCGGAGGTGGTTCCCGCCAACTGCGTAAGTCGTGAAATATTTAAAATATTAAGACTTCAGGACTTTCTCGCTTTTGTCATTGCGAGCAAAGCAAAGCAATCCCATAGACCTAGAACAAGATCGCCACGGCTGCGGCCTCGCGATGACGTTGAGAGAATGAGAAAATCCTTAACTTGTT
>JBBTZN010000093.1:0-3783 GCA_038061355.1 Patescibacteria group bacterium
TATCAAAGGCTGAAGCGCGCGTTGGAAGAGGCGTATGCCAAAGGCTTCTTCGGCGGTTTTAGCCTTAAAGTAGCGGTCACAGGCGGGCCGAATCCGTTCAAAAACCTCTTTCACTTTGTCGTTTGCGAGCGTTGGAATCTGTTGCCCGGTCAGCCAGTAATAAATAACATTCAGCGAGAGTTGGTGCGTCACTGGCTGGCTAGCAATATTCGTAGACACATCCTCAACCCATTTACGGTAGAGCTCGCGCATGTTGCCCCGGACAGTTTCGGAGCCAGCAATCTCGCGATTATTCACCCAGGGGTCTTCGAGGCTCATAAAAATTTCAGCCCAGCTCGAGGGCATAAAACCATCTTCAATCGCAAACCGTTCGCCTTCAAAAAAGAGTTTATAACTGGAGTGGTTGGCGTGGCCAACTTCGTGACGGACGACGCCCAAAATTTCGCCGTCGGTCATTTTGCCCTCGACGTCTTTCAAGTCGTAGGCGATTCGTTTGGGTTGGAGAGCCTCGGGCGGCACATGGTCAAGCGAGGGGATTTCCCCTTTCATATAGCGGGTGATGTCAGGAATGTATTTGTGATCAATCGAACACGACCAGCCGCCGCCCGACGGGCCAACTTCCATGTTGTAGTTGCGGGAAAATACGCGGCTGATGAGGCCGATCTTCTCTTTGAGCTCTTGAACCTCCTGAGGCGTCCGTTTTTTTCCCTCCGGCAGAGGAACGCCAAAAACATCGAGCCTTTCCACCGCGTCCATTGTGGTGATTGGTTCGGGTACTTCAATCTCTGGGGAATAGTGATCGATATCATTCATAACTAGTTTTATCTTACTGCGCACAGAACAACGCCGCAACAAAGCAGAGTATTCAAACTGGTAAGAGCATGGTATAGTATTAGTAGTCAGAAATTATATGAAACTACGCGTTAATGATAAAAATTTGGCCAGAAAATTGCGACGCAAGGGCTATTCATATCGAGAAATCGCACAACAGATCGGTAGTATTTCGAAGGGTACACTGAGTAATTGGCTCAAAGATATAGTTTTGACTCCGCAACAATCCGATCGTCTTGTCGAGAAAATGCGCAAGTTTGGCTTACACGGTCGTCAATTAGGTGCAAATAGCAATCGACTAGCCCGTCAGGAGCGGGTTAATAAGGCTCATGAATTAGCAATTCGTCAATATCCAGAGTTAAAATTAAACCCAATTTTTGGCCTTGGTTTGGTGCTTTACGTTGCTGAAGGAGCAAAAACTAACGAACATTTTCAGTTCATGAATTCTGATCCTCAAGTTATACAGCTCATGCTACATTGGTTGTTCGTCGTTTGCCGAGTGAGTTTAGATAAAATTACCTTGCGAATTTATACACACAAAATCTATAAAGATTTGGAGTGCGAAAGATTTTGGAAAAAGGTCACCGGTTTACCCTCTCAGCAATTTCGAAAAACTGTCTATAAATCCACCATTCACACTCAGAAGAAAAACGAAAAGTATATGGGTTGTTGTCGAATCGACGTTTCGGGTGTACAATTTTATAGAATTCTGGAGAAGTGGCAACGACTATTTTTTGAAGATATCGGATTTAGGCGCTCGTGGTGAAATGGATATCACGGCAGGCTTCGAACCTGCTATTGGGGGTTCGAATCCCTCCGGGCGCACCAGCTAAAAGTCCACTGTTTTGGTGGACTTTTAGCTGGTTTGAGGGATTCGAACGGGAAAGGGGTCGGGAAAATGGGAGTTTTCCCGCCTGCGGAAAGCAGGACAGGAAGGCTTGCCGTTCCTAGTCCGTTGAAAACCGAGGGGTTTTCAAAGAGTCCCGCCATGGCGGGACGACGTGAGATATCCCTCCGGGCGCACCAGAGAAAAAAGCCAGTTAACGCTGGCTTTTTTCTCTGGTATGATAACGATGATGAAGCGAACACCCCTTCTTTTCATATTGATTAGTTTCTTGATTGGTGGCCTCGGTGGCTGGCAGTACGACGCTCAAGTTTTGCATAAAGCTCCGACCGTAAAACCAACCAGTTCTATTCCGGCTGGTTTTAAGAACGTAACCGTGGCGATTCCGGGTGGCGGTCTGCAGGTGACTATCCGTGAAACTGACCAAATTACCCGTCTCAAAAACGAGGATAAGCTCATTGGCTACAAGATTTTTGATTCGTTTGCCCAGCAGGGCGGGGCAACCGTTGATGTTATCACCGATCGCCTGGCTGAATTTTATGATTTACCAGAGGCCAAAGACCTGGCAGCTTATAAGGAGCCAGTAATAGGGCTTACGATTCGTGAAACGCGCGAGGCGAATATTGCCGGTCACGCCGCTCTAAAACAGCTCTACGACGCGACGCTCGGCCAAAAACGGAGCGACGGGGCCGTCATTAAAAAACCAGTTCCTAATCTGATGCGCTATATTATTCAGGGTAATGACGACCAGTTTCTTATTCTAAAAAGCCCAGCCAGTTTTCAGAAATACCTCGATACCGTTGCCGTCTCAATCCGTTTTGTCGCTGCTCCAAAAACTGGTGACGAAAGCGTGATCGATTTAGGTAATGACGATTCAATTAACGACGTTTTACCGACCGAAAATCCGCTGATCAACGGTGGCGACGCCTTGCCACTCTAACGACGATTTGCGAGTTGTTAATTCGTAGTTGAACTCACGCTATATGATATTGACCTGGATAAGACAACTTTATCTGGAACAGGCTTACTAGTGACAAAGATATTTTAACCTGTTAATCTTACTACAATGGGTCGCTAGCTCAATGGTAGAGCAACTGGCTCTTAACCAGTTGGTTCCGGGTTCGATCCCCGGGCGACCCTCCATGGTCCCATCGTCTATCGGTTAGGACATCAGATTTTCAATCTGAGAAGACGGGTTCGACTCCCGTTGGGACCACCAAGCAAAAACCCAGCTTTTGGCTGGGTTTTTGCTTGGTCTGGCAAGTATGTTAGACTTAAATCAGAGGGGGAGGACATGACGCCCAGACAGACAAGTGTGCGTGACTATGACCGCCTCGCTCGCCACGTTGATCGGCGACTCGCTCTCTATGCCGGAGAAACGATCGCCGAAGCTCTTCGATTGGCTAATTTAACCGGCACCGAGGCGGTGCTTGATACATGTTGTGGCACGGGCGAACTTCTCTTATTGATTGCCCTTCGGGACCACCGCGGGACGGTTATAGGCGTCGATTTCTCGCAGACGATGCTCAACGTCGCCGCCCATCGTCTGCGCACCTATCCAAATATAGTTTTAAGATTTGGTAACATCACTGATTTACAGCTGCCCAGCGATTATTTTCATGTTGTTTTTAATACCAACGCTTTTCGCTACCTTGAAAAACCGATGGATGTCCTGGCCGAATTTCGCCGCGTGCTACGGCCCCATGGCCGCCTGATCCTCGTTGATTTGGCCGCTAATTCTCGTTGGACACGGTTCTGGGCCGGCTTGCGCCACATCATGCGGCCCATATATCGAACATTCTATCGCACAGAGGAGCTGGCCGAGATGCTCCAAAAAGCTGGCTATGTTGTGACGCGGCACAAGTTCTGGCGAGTGAATTTTTTCTGGTCGGTGATGCTCTTTGAAGCAACTAATCCGGCCCCGAGTTCAAAAAAATCCGAAATCCCAAATCCCAAATTCGAAACAAGCTTCGAATCATAGAAAATAAAACTTGTTGCATAATTCACAATTAAGTCATTGTGTTCATCACGAAGTAATCTTATACAGGACTTACGTACTTTCTCTTTAACCCCAGGGGTTAAGACGCCCGGAAACCCCTGGGGTTTTC
>JBBTZN010000094.1:0-1128 GCA_038061355.1 Patescibacteria group bacterium
TCTTAAAGGTACGTATAATCTGCTGATCGCGATCGCTGGCGGTGATAGCGCCCGTGAGGCCCAACGAGCGATTTTTAACGGGGCCGACGTTGTCATCGTTTGGCAGTCGTTCTATCAAGCCTCGACGGATACGGCCACTCTGGCCGAGACCTTTTTGAAAGAGGTCAAATAGAAAATTCGAATTCTGAATGACGAGTTCTCAATGAAGTTATGACTTCTGGTTATTAAGCAATCGATGTTTAATTCGTCATTCGAAATTCTGAATTCTGAATTTGGACGGATTATTTTCGTCCGGTAAGCGCCTTAAAACCTTCGAGGATCTCCGTTGGCAAGGCGAAAATAATCATTTTGGATGGATCGGGGTTAAGTTTTTCGATGGTCTCGAGGGTGCGTAGCGACAGGGCGCCGGGGGCGGCGGACAGCATTTGGGCGGCTTTGGCAAGGTCGGCGCCGGCAGCCATTTCGCCTTCGGCGCGAATAATTACCGCCCGTTTCTCGCGTTCGGCTTCCGCCTGCTTGGCCATCACTCGTTTCATATCGGCCGGCAATTCAATATCTTGAATCTTGATGGCGGTCACATTCACGCCCCAGGCCACGGTCTCTTCATCAACAATTTTTTTAATCTCCTCGGCAATTTTAATCCGTTCGGTCAGGAGATCGTCGAGCTGCACGCCTCCAATCACGTCGCGCAGGGCGGTTTGGGCATATTGGGTGATGGCAAAGATATAATCCTGAATTTTGAGGACGGCATCAGCCGCTTGTTCAACTTGAAAATAAACCACTGCATTAATCCCAACTGGCACATTATCCCGCGTAATAACTTCTTGGGAAGGAATATCAGAAGTCGCAATGCGAATATCGACGCGAATGATTCGCTGAAAGATTGGCCAGACAAACTTGAGTCCCGGCTCCTTCGTTGATGAATAGCGCCCTAGCGTTAAAACAACCCCGCGCTCATATTGGTTAATGACCTTTATGCCCGCCGCGAGAAACAATAATACAACCCACCAAAGGTAGGTAATTAGTCCGATGAGTACGTCCATCACTCCTCCTTAACTTCTAATTTATGTCATTTGGAGCGGGAAACGGGATTTGAACCCGCGGCCTGTCCGACATGACGTCGGACCG
>JBBTZN010000094.1:1228-4553 GCA_038061355.1 Patescibacteria group bacterium
TTGGATTATTCAATCAGCTTCTTGGAGCGGGAAACGGGATTTGAACCCGCGGCCTGTCCGACATGACGTCGGACCGCTCAATTTTGGATTATTCAATCAGCTTCTTGGAGCGGGAAACGGGATTTGAACCCGCGGCCTTCTCCTTGGCAAGGAGACGCTCTACCACTGAGCTATTCCCGCAATCGATTATAAGACTAGCAACTTGACCGTCATTTGTGAAGATGGTAGTCTTAAGCCTGCCGTTTGTCCCAAATACTTACCTGCGGCGTACAGCCTTATTTTATGAAAGAAATTTTGCAAGCCATCGAAATTGTCCTCGCCATCCTACTGATGGTTGTTATCCTCTTCCAACAGCGGGGAACGGGTATCGGCGGCGCTTTTGGTGCGGAAGGCTTTAGTTTTCGAGGTCGCCGCGGCGCCGAGCGGTTTCTCTATCAAGCAACAATTATCCTCGGCCTTGCTTTTGTAGCTGTCGCTCTAACCCTCTTGCTCGTGTTGAGGTCATAGGAGAACGCGCTTGCGCAAAACCTTCGGGTGGTGGCGCCCAAAACTGCCGATCAGTTTTTTCCAGACATGGCGACCCCACCTTAGAATCTGGTCCTTTGTCAAAGCTTTTTATCGCGCTACGCCTCGTTTTGAGCGCCGTCTTTTAAGTGTTTGTGCTATGACGGCCCTCGTTTCTCTTTCGGGAATCGTTGACGCCAGCCGGGCTGGTAATCGCCGCCTCGAAGCGATCGCTGGCGGCACGTATCATGAGGGCATTCTTTTACCTGCTCCGCGCGATATTGAATCGGCCACCAAGAATCTTACCCATATCGGTCTGGTTGATTTAGCCGCCGATGGCCAAGTTGAGCCTGCTTTGGCGACGAGCTGGCAAATGAGCGACGATCAACAAACCCTTAAGGTAACTTTGGGTGATCAGCTGACTGCTCTTGAGGCCCTTCGCTTGATTCAAGATCAAGCGGGTTCGGGCTATTGGAAAGACGCTACCATCACGACCCCCGATCCAGCCACTCTGCAATTCGCTCTCACCAAACCCTGGGCTAATTTCATAAAAGAGTTAGCGACACCTATTTTCCCCTATGGTCCTTTCCAGATCGAAGCTAATAGCAAGCCAGATAGTTCGGTCCTCAAATTTATTCCTAATCCAAATACTCTTAAAGACCCGTATTTCAAACATCTTGAACTTCATTTTTACACTGATGCGACCAGTCTCGACCGCGCCGCCCGCAAAGGCGTCGTCGATGCGGTCTACAGCGGTGACGGCGGGGAGCTAACCATTCCCAAGAACTGGTCAACAATTCATCCCAAATTAGGTATTAACTATCTCGTTTTTTTCAACCTGCGCCATGATAATTTGAACGACGCTGGTCTGCGACACCGTCTTGTCCAAGCTGAACGTCTGGATACACCTCTTGATCTCCGTCTGGCGGTACCGGATACGCCGCAGCTCTCTGCGATGGCCGAGAGCCTTAAACAGCGGTGGGCGCCGGCCAACATAAATTTGATAATTGAGTCGTATCCGATTTTAACGCTTACCAAATCGATTCTACCTGATCACAACTACGACCTCGTGCTTTTGGGAATCGACTATGGTCCCGACGGCGATCTCTTTTCGTTTTGGCACTCCTCCCAAATCGCTAGCCCCGGTCGCAATCTCGCTGGCTACCGCAATAAAGAAGTTGACCAACTTCTTGACGCGGCTCGTCTTGACCCCGATCAAACCAAGCGCCAAGAGCGTTACGGGCGGGTGAATGAGATATTAGGCCAAGAAGCCGTTATAATGAGACTAGATGAGCCACAAACAACCTTTGCCAGATCGGCGAAAGTCAAAGGGCCCATGCCGGCCGAATCCCTGCGCACTGCTGGCGACCGTTGGCAGGGAATTACCGGTTGGTATTTGAAAGAGCGCTTTGCCCCGTCCAAATAACCGCCTTGATCTCTTTCCCTCTAACAGGTTACAATGCAGTAGAATATGGGGTTTTGAAAGAAGTCTAATAGATCCAGGTGGCGTAACTGACTTATGAATATGGTGGGCGAGTGGCGAAATTGGTAGACGCGCTAGCTTCAGGAGCTAGTGGTCGCAAGGCCTTGGAGGTTCGAGTCCTCTCTCGCCCACCATGTCCATAAAACACGTCCCGATGTCACGTCGGGGTGGGAGTAATCCCTTGGAGGTTCAAATCCTCTCCTGGGCACCAATTTTATGAAGATACAAGTAATAAATTTTCTAGGTTGGCTTGGTGTTTTGATTATTATTAGCGCTTATTTTTTGGTGACTTTTACTTTAGTCGATCCCCAATCAGTACTCTATTTAATCTTGAATCTTATTGGTTCGCTGTTGATCGTGACTGAAACGTTCTCCAAACGTGATTTTCAACCCGGCATCTTGAATATTGTTTGGGCGTTGATCGCCTTGGTTGGTTTGGCCAGAATAGTTTTCTTTTAGGCTTGATTTTTAGGGAAACAGACCCTACAATCTTTTTAGAATAAGCCTCATTATTCTTTCTTGAAATAGATAGTGTTTGAGTCTATGCGAAGCTGCGTGAACTTGAGGAGGCGATGCCGTCGCGATCGACGACGAGAGATCGCGTACCCTGTAACCAGACTCAAACAGCAGGGATTATCAGAGGGTATAATGAGGCTTATTCTTGATGCCCAGGTGGTGTAATTGGTAAACACGTAGCCTTGAGGTGGCTATGGGAGCAATCCCGTGGAGGTTCAAGTCCTCTCCTGGGCACCAGTAGTAAGCGAATCATTGTGATTCGTTTACTACTGGTGTAAATTGAAAAGGACTTGAACCTGGGAAAGGGGTCGGGAAAACAGCCTGTCCGCCGTAGTGCGGAGGAGTTTTCATGTTTGCGGAAAGTAGGACAGGAAGGCTTGCCGCTCCTGCTCCGTTGAGAACCGAGGGGTTTTCAACGAGTCCCGTTTGCGGGACGACGGGAAAGTCCTCTTTTGATTAATTTAGGGGCGGTTAGCTCAGTTGGTTAGAGCGACTGCTTTACACGCAGTAGGTCGGGGGTCCGAATCCCTCACCGCCCACCAGAAATCGCAAAAAACAATGTCTCTACGCAGCAACGCCACGCAGAGACAAGATGAGTCGTTTCCCGCGACTACCGAAAGTTCGTTGTCAGAAACGTCCGGACGGTTTCTTCGATCTCCCTCCGCCTCAATTTTGCGAGCAGCGGCAGTTCGATGTAGAGCGCCACTTTGGTGGGGTGAATATCGATGATACCGGTGATGTTGCCGACTGCGGTCTGCAGACAGAAGGGGCCTGTCGCCGAATGAACCTGAAGAGGTTCTTTTTTGTGTCAGAGTTGTCCCC
>JBBTZN010000095.1:0-8217 GCA_038061355.1 Patescibacteria group bacterium
AGGTACGTTGACGAAGAAAACTATTACAATCTGCCGAGAGAAAGTGTTGCAGTCGGATATGGGGTTTTGAAAGAGGTCTAAAGTAAAAACAAAGGCACTAAAGAGCCCTGCACAGCGGGGCTTTTTGGTGAGACTAAATCCCTCTCCTAAACGTACGTATCACCAAACAAAATAAACCTGTTATTATTATCTAAATACGATCGTATTTAGATAATAATAACAACATCATGTTTGACAGGAAAATCCCGAGAGGTTTTTACGGGAAGTGGGTTAGTCGTGCTATATTACTGTCTTTAACGTCCGGTGGCCTGGAGCAGCCGTTGAATTTGGTCAATACCGGGAATAAAATCGAGTCGCGCTAAGACCCAAGCAACGACAGAAAGAATAATTGTCACCCCGACGGTTGAACCAATACCAACCACTAGCCCATGCCAAAAACCAAACCAGAGAGTTTGGCGACGATTAAGAAGATCAATCGCTCGGGTTAGGCGTTCAAGTGATTGGGCGGGAATCGCGGCCGGGGGGTGATGCTCATGATTGGTAGATAGTGGTTCTTGTGCCACAGAACCCTCCTTTATTTATCCCAGTATACCCAAATTTAGCCCTAAGCGTAGACCGACTGAAATCTTCCGCATTTGTCCGGCCGGACAAATGCGGAAGATTTGCAAAGCGGTTGTAAAACTCATCAAGCCTTCTTTTGGCGGATGGGAAAGTAGAGTTCCTCAAGTATTTTTTGGTTAGGCCCAAGCACCTCTCCTAGTTCGAGATAAGTTTCGGGGGTAGCCCACTCGAAAGCATCATTTTCACCCTGCTCAAGGCGAACATTTGGGTGCGCCGTCTGGCAGCGATAAATCACCAGAAAAGCTTGCAGGATGTGTTCATCTAGTTCCCAGTTGTGAGTGTGAACACCAACGAGTTCAGGCTCGCTAATCTCGAGCCCTGTTTCTTCCCTAACCTCACGGTAGAGGGCCTCAAGGGTTGTCTCGCCCGGGTCAACTTTGCCGCCAGGAAATTCCCACTTACCATGCCACATCGGTAGTTTATCAACGCGCCGCATCAATAAAAAACGGCCATCAAATTCCACAATCCCTAGACACGCAACAACTTGTTTATGGGGCTTCGAATCAGGCATATAAATTAGGCTCGGCTAGGCTACCGCGGTCTCGGCATCCGCCGGTAGCGGTCCATTAACCCGATCAAAAAATACAACAGCCTTTTTCGTAATAGCCTGAACGTCTTCTGCTAAAAGAATCCGCTCGGAGAGTAATTGGTGCAAATAGTACTTGATAATCAGCCAGGCGTCGGTATCAAGTAAAACATCAGTGATCTGGCCAAGTGACTGCCCTGATTCTGTCACTGCTTGCTGGCCGAGAATCGGCATTTTTGCTTTAATAATATCTTGGACTCGGATGAGTTCCTTAGGCTCGACAAGATCATCAAGCTTGCGCGTTAAAACAAAGCCAGGCTCAACACCAAGAATATCGCTGGCCGCCAGTAGCTGTTTTTTACCAAACCAGCCCCTGCTACGGATAGTAAGGGCGACCAACTGACCCTTTGTGGGGTCAAAGATTGGTCGCTCGACCCTGCCGATCACCTGGCGCGACTCAAGAGCAACGAGCGCATGGCCGATAAGTTGCGAGGCTTGGATATACATAAATAAATCCGAAATCTCAAAATCCGAAATCCGAAACAAATCAGAAATTCTAAGCTCTTTAAATTATTATAAACGTAGTTTTGGATTTATAAAATTTCTAATTTCTAAATTTGTTTCGAATTTGATGCTTCGGATTTCGGATTTACTATTTAGCCTTTACTAACATAGTCCCCGGTCCGGGTATCAATTACGATTTTATCGCCCGGTTTGACATGAAAAGGGACCTGAACCGTTGCCCCGGTCTCGATGGTGGCCGGTTTATAACTCCGGGCCGCCGTATCACCTTTAAAGCCCGGTGCCGTCTCGGCAATGGTCATCGTTACTTTAATTGGTAGTGAGATGCCAATCGGTTTGTCGTCAAAGAGCAAAACTTGAACTTCTGAACCTTCACTTAGATAGTTAGCCAAGTCACCAACCACCTCGCGCGACAACTCAAACTGGTCGAATGTTTCCTGGTCCATCAATGTGAGAGTTTCGGTATCGCCGTAAAGATATTGAGCTTTCCGCTCCTCAAGGTTGGCTTCGTCAAATGAATCGCCACCTTTAAAAGTCTCTTCCAGCACCATCCCGCTGCGAAGGTTGCGCATTTTAACGCGGATATTCGAACCGCCGCGTCCCATTTTGTGATGATGATAGGAGAGAATTTGATAGGGATCATCGCGATAGACAAATGTGACGCCTATCCGTAATTCGGTGACAGATAACATATTTCCTCCAGCTTTTTAGCTTCCTAGGTGATCAGCTTGTTAGGCAAAAGGATGTTTTTGGTCTGCCCCTAATAAGCTAATCACGACTTACGCGTTTCCTCCGTACCTCCTCGGAGGTGGTTGCCTTGAAATGCGTAAGTCGTGCTAATAACCTATCTCGTCGTATAAGGTAACAAAGCCAAAAAGCGGGCTCGTTTGATGGCATCAGCCAGGCGACGTTGGTGCTTAGCGCAGGCCGAGGTATCTTTACGCGGGCGAATTTTGGCCCAGGCCGTTAGATAGCGGGTCAGCCCGGCTGGATCTTTGTAGTCAACATCAATCATTTTCTTTCGACAAAAGGGGCATTCACGATGTTTTTGAGCTCGCGCCATAATTTCTCCTCAAATCCGAAATCCGAATACCGAAATCCTAAATATGTATTGTCTAAAATTATTCAGAATCTGTTTCGAATTTCGTGCTTAATATTTCGGGTTTCCGTCAGAACGGTATATCGTCCAAATTGATCTCTTCGTCACCACTCGGGGCAGGCTTTTCAACTTTGGCTGGTTTGGCAGTTTTAGCGGCTGGGGCTTGAGACTCCTCGCCGCCGCCCTCCGATGGTAATTGACTCATGTCACCTTCTGCGCCGAATCCGCCGGCTTTCGGCGTGAGCGGCACGAAATCTTCCATCACAATTTCGGTTCGATTTCGTTTACTGCCGTCAGGCGCTTCCCAGCTTTTACTCTGCAGCCGGCCGATGACCGCAATTTTATTACCCTTTTTAAGGATTTGGGTCAGTAATTCGGCCAGTTTGCCCCAGGCCACGACATCGTGGAACTGCGTTTCCTCCTGCATCGCCCCATTTTGATCTTTCCAGCGGCGATTGGTGGCGACACCAAAGGAGGTCACGCCCTGACCATTGGGGGTGTAGCGCATTTCGGGATCTTTCGTCACATTGCCAAGGATAAACGCCTTGTTAATACTCCAAGCCATGGTGCTCCTTTCAGGAGTAAATAGAGAATAGTAAATGGTGAATAGAGTATACGCTGGTTGTCTCTATTAACAATTTTCTATTAACTATTCACCCTCCTATTCTCCCAATATACTCTTCAATTTCTCATCGAGTTTTTTCTGTCGCTCTTCGGATGTTAACTCTTCGACTGACACTTCCTTTTTGGAGACGCTTTTCTTGGGAGTCGTTGGTTTTTCAGCAGTTTCTGTTGCGGCCGAAACTGCTTCGGCCACCGATTCGGCTTCTGGCATAGCGGGGGCAACACCGCGTGCCACATCGGCGGCAGCGAGCTCTTCCATCCCCTTGGCGAGTGATTCGGCCACTTCGAGATCTTTTTCCCTCAATTTCCGTGGCGTCTCCACACCCTTACGGATGCCGTCGGCCACGATGAGATGACGAAGAATCATCTCATTCTTTTGGAGTTTTTGATCAAATTCACTAATTCGGGTATTTTCGAGATCAAAGACATAGGTGTAAAAAACTGCCGACGGCTCTTTTTTAATCGGGTAGGTCAGCCGCCGTCGCAACGGGGGAAGTTGGGACTCGATATGCCCACCAAATTGGCTGATCAAATCAGCGACCCCGCCGGTCTCTTCTTCGGTCCGCGTCAAATACGTGATTTCGTACTTTGCCATAGATTATTCCCTTCTTGATGTACCTAAGTTAATCCGGATCTGATCAACTATTGGGCAGAGAGCCATGGCTATCTGGATACATCACTTTTCTAATTTTGGTCTGATCCTATCAGAAGAATTACGAAGAATCAAGGGTTTCTCATCTAGTTTTTAGTCGGTAAACTCAAAACTAGCCGCCATCGTTTGGAGGATTGTTACTACCTGCGCGCGACGAGTGGTGTTTGTTAGATCGGAAATCCAAGGCGACCCACCGACACCCCAATTACCGAGTGCCGAAGCATCCCATTTAATATTATAGAGCTTGCCATTGTGACGGAGCCAGTAAGAAGCGCTTCCGTCGGTTGTTGTCAAGACAGCCGGTTCGCCGGCGAAGGTTACATCTTCTATTTCTAGTACACTACCGACATCTTGTGTCCTTGCTAGCTCAAGAAGCGACATGGTCACGAAGGATTCATTTGCCCGCATCTCAACACCAAACGAGGCACCGCAGGTAATTGCCTGATAATTAGTGCCGCACGGGCCATCGATAATAACAATATCATCTATAGTTGGATCGCCACCGCCCATTGCTCCAACATCCCAGTCGGCAGGTAGCTGCAGAGTATAATGATATACCGAGTTTAGGAATACTTGGCCACTCGCACTTGACGAAGCGGTTGAAGTTGGATCAAAGGTAACTGGTGTTGTCCGTGTTAAAACAAAAGAGGTGCCCAGCAGCCAAACAAGGCCGAGAAGAACAACGACCAGGCCCACAAATACAGGCCAATGAATGTGAAAATTCGTTGGTTGTTCGGTTTGGCGATCTGCCATACTTCCTCCTTTAAATACGATAGCAGGACTTAAGCACTTTCTCCTTAACCCCAGGGGTTAAGACGCCCGGAAACCCCTGGGGTTTTCCCAAAAGTGCGTAAGTCCTGGATAGTATTTTATCATTTTATCAGTTAAACGTTAAAACGAAAAACTGTCACATCGCCGTCTTTAAAAATATAGGTTTTGCCTTCGGTTTTAACCCAACCCTTGGTTTTGGCTTCAGCCCAACCACCGGCTTCCACAAATTTTTGCCAAGGAATAACGTCAGCGGCAATAAAACCGCGTTCAAAGTCACCATGGATCACGCCTGCGGCCTGCGGCGCAGTCATACCTTTGGTAATCGTCCAGGCCCGCACTTCTTTGGGGCCGGCCGTTAAATAGGTCGCCAAGCCAAGCACGTCATAAGCGGCCCGAATCAAAGCATCGCGACCTGGTTCGCGGAGATTGAGTTCTTGTAAATATTCAGCTTGTTCTTCTTCGGTAAGCTCGGCTAGTTCCGCCTCGAGTTTGGCCGATATTGGCAAAATGGGGTATCGTTCCAGCTCCCAGCTCCCCGTCCCGATTTGGTCTTCACTCACATTGCCAATATAGAGAAAAGGTTTACTCGTTAAGAGCTGCAGCTCTTTGAGCCACCGCGTTTCGTCTTCAGTCAGCTCGCCAACTTCTCGGGCCAACTGTTCGTTTTCTAAAACGCGCTGGATCTTCTCGAAAAAAGCCAGTTGAGCATGGGTGTCTTTGTCGCCCGTTTTGGCGCGGCCGCCGACCGCGTCAACCCGTTTTTCGATGGTCGCTAAGTCCGCCAAAATGAGCTCAAGTTGAATCGTGCGAATATCATCGGCTGGGTCAATTTTTCCAGCGACATGGGTGACGTTGGGGTCGAGAAATATGCGGACTACCATGGCAATCGCGTCCACTTCGCGAATATGGGCCAAAAATTTGTTTCCCAGGCCCTCGCCCTTCGAAGCGCCGCGCACGAGGCCGGCAATATCGACAAAGCGAACCGTCGCTGGCGTGATTTTGGCTGGCTTAACCAGGGCGGCCAGTTGGTCTAGCCGTTCGTCGGGCACAGCGACAACGCCGATATTCGGCTCGATCGTCGTAAACGGAAAATTCCCCGCTTGAGCTTGTGCTACTTTCAGCAGGGCATTAAATAACGTTGATTTGCCCACATTGGGCAGGCCCACAATCCCTACTTCCATGTTTTTTTGAACTCAAAAAGCTGTTTCTTGAGAAACGATAAATCTTCCTGGATCGTCTGCCAGACGATCTTAGGCTCAATTTCAAAATAACCATGAGCGATTTGATTTCGTAAGCCGACGGCCTGATGCCAGGGGAATGAATGATGTTTTTCTTTGAATTGATCGCTGATCTGGTTAGCGGCTTCACCGATAATAACGAACTGCATCATCACGGCGTCAAAGTCCATCTCGTTTTTGGCGAATTGAGCAAAAGTCAAACCCTTGGTATAGGCTTCGATCTTTTTGATTGCATCGCTCATGTGTAAGATATGGAGTTGATCTTTATTATCGGTCATAGATTTTTACTGCTTCAGCCAAAACGCGTTCCTTAACATGGGTGTCTAATGAACCCCGAGAGACGAGATCCACGCGCCGACCGAGTTTTTTTTCCAGTCGCTGTTGGATGGCTAAAATCCGAAACAGACTTGGGGTTTTACGCATTTCAAAAAATAAGTCGATATCGCTTGTTTTTGTCGCCTCACCACGCACAAAAGACCCAAATAAGGAAATACTTTCGATGTAGTCCCTGTCAGGATCTTGTTTTAATGTGTTGGAGACAATTTTTTCAATTTTTTTTCTGTCCATGAACCAATTTTACTCGAATAATTCATCAAATTCTAGATGTTAGGTCTCCTAGGTTCAAGTTCTAAGATGAGGCGGTCTTTTCTTTGTTTTGGTGTTTGGAACGTAAATCTAAATTCTAAAGTTGGAGTAGTGCCATACCTATTCGGCCTTATCTTCTTCAATAGAGTCTTCCATTAAGTTGTTTGTTTGTTCACCAAGACGTTTAAAGCCATCCGGTCCGTGCGTGTTCCGAATGAGCTCGACCACGGGTCGAAAGTCGCCGGAAAGGGCAGTTTTGGCAAAGAGGGTAAAAATTTCTTCTGGCTCTCTAAACTGTTCTTGATGTTTTTCAAAAATATCAAGAATCAGATGTTTCAAAAAGGCCCGCGGATTTTTGTACGACCGTTCTTCGACGGTGACTTCCGATCGATAACCATCATCTTCCTGCCAGCGGTTGAAGCTCACCGTGGCAATTGAAGGAAGACCAGCTGTGTTTAACTGCGCATCCGTAAATTCGATACAATCAGTAAAGTCTTTACGCACGGCTATTTCCGGCGCCAGTTCAGGATAATTACCGAAAAATTGATGGTCAAATCGTGTTGTCAACTCTTCGGCTATCGCTTCGTCAATTGCCCAAAATAGATCTTCTCTAGCTCGATTTTGGACGCCCCACCCATGTTGGATGTAGCGGACGGGAACCGCTACTTCTTGGCCGGCTTCGTTATCGTAAAGTATCTCATTAAAAGTCCGTGGGTCTTCACGCGTCGATTGGCCAACCTTTTGAAAGGCTTGCGCATGCATAAGCTCATGGACAAGTGTTATAGCAAATCGCAATTTGCTATCTTGCCCATAGTCTCGGAAGGTGACAATTTTTTGCACAGGTGAAACGTAACAAGCAACTAGGTCGACTTCAGGGGGAAAACTATTCCGAATTTCCTGTTTTTTTTCGTCTGGTAGTTTATCAAAATCTATGAGCAAGAAGCGGTCGGCTCCCAATTCTACAAACGAGCCGCCATAGCTTTCGATAAATCCTTTCAGATCGGTATTAATTTTTGATAGGAGCTCGACAAACTCGGCGGATTTTTCTCGTTCAGCAGGGTGCGTCTCTGGGGTAGTGAAATGATAAAGAAAATAATCCGCAATAGCCTCTCGGTTTGCGGAAGTTTGCGCCCGAATCTCGTGGATGGTGCCAACTTCTTGGGATGGAGTTTTTAGTTCCATAAATTTTTTTACAAACAATCTTTCAATTTATATCGTATCAAATTCGTATCATGAGAAAAAGAGACGTAACTGGCCTTTTGACTGTTACGGGTTGCTCAATCGCATCTCACGAGTTTTTTGGTGATGAGCTAGTGAGAATAGTACGGTTTGTAGTCGTAAGTCCTGCTTATCTATCAGCTATGCCCCATACGACACCTGGCGCGAAATCGCGCGGGGCTACGCTAATGATGAAGAGTGGCAAAACCTCCTCAACAAAAAAGAGTAATACTTGACAAAAGGTATTACATATTGTAAAGTAATACTATGACGTATAGCACAACCCTTACGCAAAAAGGCCAAGTCACGATCCCGGTAAACATCCGCCGCCAGCTAAAGTTGACGCCTGGTGAATCGGTCA
>JBBTZN010000096.1:0-5775 GCA_038061355.1 Patescibacteria group bacterium
TGACGGAGGGCGAACGACAAATTCCGGTTACCTATGCCCGCCGGATGCGTGGCCGTAATACCCTGGGAGGCGTCAACACCCACTTGCCTATTCGCGTGACGACGGCCGGGGTTATTCCTATTATCTTTGCCATCTCTTTAATGCTCTTTCCTCCTCTTGCGGCGCGCTTTCTCATTGTGGCGGCTAATGCCAATGTTCAAGCGGTTGGCAACGCCATTAATCGCTGGTTTGAAAATAATACGTTTTACAGCAGCGCCTACTTTATTCTGGTGGTCTTGTTTACCTACTTTTATACCTCGATTGTTTTTCAACCAACCCAGGTGGCCGAGAATCTTCAAAAACAGGGCGGCTTTATTCCTGGTGTGCGACCAGGCACGGAAACAGCTCGCTATCTTGGCTTTATAGTTTCTCGCATCACCTTGGCCGGCGCTCTCTTCCTCGGTTTGATTGCCGTCTTGCCGTTTATGGTTAAACTGGCTACCCATACGCAAACCCTCGTTCTGGGTGGTACGGGCCTCTTAATTATTGTCTCGGTTATTATTGAAACCATGCGCCAATTCCGCGCCCAGCTTGTCATGCGAACCTATGATTAAATTTGATCTGTAGGATATAAGGAGCGGATGATGCGTCGCAATAGTCGAGGCTGGCGGGGCTTAACAAGCTTCGTTTTTATAGCCGCGGTCGTGGGGCTTGCCATCTGGGCCGGTCGGTTGACACCAGTTGATGTTGCCGGTCAAAACCAGTTATCTTCGCCGACCTCTTCTCTAACGCCCCCTCAAGTTATAGTTAATAAGACAACCACCACGCCAAGCGTTACTAAAGCGGCGGCTGACTATGATCTGGTAGTTTTAATGACGAGTGGTGGAGTTAACCAGATCGTAATCGTGAATCCTGCAACGCAAAAACGTCAGGTGATGTACACCGATAAAGACGAAACGCTCAAACTTAAATTAATCGGCAATATGACGGCCACGGGCAGCGAAGTAATAGCCCTGATGGGGGAGGCGACGCAAGACTTTGGCGGCAGCCTCTGGGCCATTAAGCTGGATGGCAGTGGTCTGGCTACTAGGCTGATTGCTGATTTTACGGCTCCCTGGCCGCCGGTCTTTAGCCCGGACGGCACCCATATTGCCTATGTTAGCTTTTCTAATGCCGAGGCTGACTACGGTTTTTCGCTGATTTTGGCGAATAGGGATGGAACGGCGAAAAAAATCCTCGTCCGTGATAATCTGCCGCTGACCCAACCCATATTTTCACCAAGCGGTCAACAACTTGCCTATGTTCGTCAAACCACTGATCCAGCTGGCGGCGGCGAGATTCTTCTCCTCTCCACTAATGGTGGCAGTCCCGAAAAAAGAGCGAGCTTTACCAACCGTGTTCCCTATGATCTCACCTGGGCGTCTGATGACAGCCTAGCGTTTGTCGACGGGCCGGGCCAGCAGGGTGATCTTTTTGAACTAACGAAGGATAGCAATGAGCCGAAACGCCTCTCTGCCCTGGCTGGGCAAGAAAGCCGACCAGCCTACGCTCCAGACGGGCAGAGTCTGGCCTTTACCCAAATTCAGGGGACGACTGGTACGTTGTATATTTTTGATCGAGTCCAAAATCAGGCTCAATCGCTCGGATCTGCCAAAATCGTGGTAGGCTGGAGACAAAGGAGTACATCATGAATCGCTGGGTAATTAATGGCTTATTACTCGTTTTGGCCACTCTGGCTGGGTCAACCGCCTATTTTGCGACAAAAGCCACCGTTTTACAAAACCATCTTAACCGACGCGCGGTGGTCGCGGAGCAAGCTACCACAACTGAAACGACATCAATAGCCACGCCGACGCCGAGTCAAACTTTAGAAACAAACGTGTCCGCGACGCCGACGCCAACAGATTCTAGTTCAACACCTGTGACTGGCGTGCCAACTGCGGTGGCGGCGGCTGATCGACTTAGTCAACCCAGCGAAACCTATACAGTCGTCGCTGGTGATACGCTTTATCCGGTTAGCCTCAAAAACAATATGACCCTCGAACGTCTGGCGGAAGCGAATGGGCTTATTGACCCGTACAAGCTAAGCATCGGTCAGATTCTATTGATTCCTGAAATCAACGCCAAACAAAATATTTTTGAAGTCCGCTTTACGACTGACCCCGGCCGAGCGACGCAATTCCAAACAGTCGTTTCGGGCGGTGCCGATGCTTGGCGGTTGAGTCCTAAAGAGGTTGCTAAAGCCGAATCGGCTGGTGCCTTTGGCCTGGGCGCCAGTGATGATTATCGTGAGACAAGCCGCGATAACACCAAGGGTACCGCCTTAGTTTCTGTTAGTCGTCTTGTCGGTAATCAGACTAAAACCTATGAAGTTACCTTGACCCAACCAGCAACGAAAGGTACAAGCGGCATCTGGTCAATCACGAAGATTGCTCCAAAGGGGGCCTAATGAGTTCACAACCACCCAATCTTATTCTTTTTGGACCCCAAGGTTCGGGCAAAGGTACACAGGCAAAGCTACTTGTTGATAAATACCACTACCACTCTATTGGGACTGGCGATTTGATGCGTAGCTACGCCACCCACAAAGATGCCTTGGGTAGAAAAATTAGATCGCTCATTAACCACGGTGAACTTGTGCCGGATAAGATAATTGAATCAATTTTTAGTCATGAAGTCACTAAAATACCAGCTGATCAACCAATTGTTTTCGACGGCTATCCACGCAATTTGAACCAAGCCCATTTTTTAGACACCCTTTTAGTTAAACTTGAGCGTCCCTTACCCGTGGCGCTTTACCTGAACTTACCCCGAGCCGTCGTTTTTGAGCGACTGGCCAGCCGTTATGTCTGCAGCGAGTGTGGCACGATCGTCCGCTCTCTTCCAAGCCTCCTGCGCCAACTCGTTTGTCCTAAATGTGGTACCTCGGTAGCGATGCGCAAAGACGACAAACCCGAGGTTATCGAAACGCGACTTAACCTGTTTTATAGCCAAACTTTTCTTCTTGTTGACCATTATAAAAAACTCAATCGTTTGACGGAAATAAATGGCGAAGCAACTATTGAACAGGTTCAGACAGTTATAGCCACGGCTTTGCACCTGCCTCCAAGTATATGAGTCAGCTCATCAAAACACCGGCCGAGATTGCGAAGATTCGTCAGGCGGGTCAGATTGTCGGCAGTGTCTTAGCTGATCTGGCCGCCTTAGTTATTTGCGGTGCCAGGCCACATGACTTGGACCAGTATGCACGCGAAACAATTAGGCAGCGCGGCGGCCAGCCCGCCTTTATTGGGTATCAAGGTTATCCGGCAACGCTCTGTATCTCGGTTAATAATGCTGTTGTTCATGGTCTTCCGACGGCGAAACAATTTGTCGATGGTGATCTTGTGGGCATTGATGCCGGGGCGATTGTCGATGGCTGGTACGCCGACGCGGCCATCACCTTAGGAGTCGGCCAGATTTCGGTAAAAGATCAGCACCTTTTAACTACCACGCAAGAAGCCTTACAGGCCGGAATTGTCCGGGCGCGCGCTGGGAGGCGGTTAGGCGATGTCCAAGCCGCTATTCAGCGGGTGATTGAAGCGGCTGGGCTAGGAATTATCCGTGACCTAACTGGTCATGGTATTGGTCGCCAGCTCCATGAAGAGCCGCAAATTCCCAACTATGGCCGGGCTGGCAGTGGTCTATTGCTTCAGAAAGGGTTGGTTATCTGTCTTGAACCGATGGTCACCCTGGGTAGTCCCGAAATAGTGCTGGATCAAGATCGTTGGACAATCCGCACCCTCGACGGCTCAAAAGGGGCACAGTTTGAACATACAATTTTAATTACAGATGATGATGCAGAAATTTTAACTCCTCTTCGCGCCTGGCCAGAGCCCGAGTCGTTAGTGAGGGGTTGACGGCGAAATGAAGCCATGGTACGCTGTTTCTCGAAGACATACGGCCCCCGTGACATACGGGGATCGTTTATGTATGTAAGTGCGTTTACTAGGAGTTTATGGCCAAAGATTCAATTCAGATGGAGGGGATAGTTACCGAGGCTTTGCCAAATACACTTTTTCGGGTGGAGTTGGATAGTCCCCAGGAGCCAAAACCGATTATTCTAACCACTCTCTCGGGGAGAATGCGCCTCCATCGCATCAGAATTCTGCCGGGTGATCGAGTTCAAATTGAACTTTCCCCTTATGATCTCACCCGTGGTCGCATCAGTCGCCGTCTTGACCAATCCCGTGATGGTGGTCAAATAGGACGCTAAGGAGAAGTTATGAAAGTTAGTCCAGCCATCAAACCCCGCTGTGAAAAGTGCCAACGCATCAAGCGCCGAGGTATTAATCGAATTATTTGCCCAACCAAACGCCATAAACAGCGTCAAGGCTAAATTATGAAATTCAGAATTCAGAATTTGGAATTTATGCCGGAGGCCTTGTAATGGCTCGTATTGCCGGCGTTAACTTGCCTCTTGAGAAACGAGTTGAAATAGCTCTCACCTATATTTTTGGGATTGGCCAAACGCGGGCCCATGACATCCTCACCCGCGCTAAAATCAATGCCGAAACGCGGGTAAAAGCCCTCACGTCTGATGAAGTCGAGCGTATTCGCGCCGTCATTGAGCGTAATTTCAAAGTTGAAGGTGATCTGCGTAGCGAAGTTAGCCAAAATATTAAACGGTTAAAAGAAATCAGCTCCTATCGAGGAGTCCGTCATATCAAGAACCTCCCCACCCGTGGGCAGCGAACTAAAACCAACGCCCGTACCAAACGTGGTAAAAAGCGAACGGTTGGCAGCGGTAAGCGTAGTCTCGATAAGACATAAACAGCTACTTAGCTTGTTAGCTGATTAGGGAAATGTAGGATAAGACCCCTAAAAAGCTAAAAAGCTAAAAAGCTCGCATGAAGCTGAGGTATAATGGCTAAAGTTATTCGCAAAAAGAAAGTTATTAAAAATGTTACCAGTGGGCGGGTTTACGTTCGCTCTTCTTTTAATAACACGATTATCACTGCCACCGATGCCATCGGTAATACGATCGGCTGGGTCACCGCCGGCAGCTTGGGCTTTGCCGGGGCGCGCAAATCAACACCTTACGCCGCCCAAACAGCGATGAAAGAACTGATCGAGCGTCTGAAGGCTGTTAACACGCGCGAAGTTGATATCTATGTCTCGGGTGTTGGCGCCGGCCGCGAGCAAGCTATTCGGGCTTTTTCAGGCTCGGGTATTAATGTTAATGGTATTAAAGACACAACGCCCGTGGCCCACAACGGTGTTCGCCAGCGCAAACCGCGTAAAGTCTAATTTTATGAATAACTTCCAGATTAACGTAAGCCATTCCTTTTCCAAGACCTCGTTTTATTTAGAAATTAGAAATTGGAAATTGGAAATTACTCGCAAAGCGAGGTACTATGCCACCTTTTCCTTCTAAACCAGGTTCGGGTAAACCGGGCGCCGGTAAAAAGCAACGCCGTCTCTCCGAGTACGGTAAGCGTTTGGTTGCCAAACAAGAAGCTAAAAAAGAATACGGCTTGCGTGAGCGCCAGTTCCGACGTTATTTTGATTTAGCCCGCACAGTTCGTGGCGCCACCGGTGAAAAGTTACTGGAGCTGCTCGAGCGTCGGATAGATAATGTTCTTTACCGACTTGATCTTGCCCAAACGCGAGCCCAGGCGCGTCAACTTATTAGCCACGGCCACGTCTGCCTACAGGGCAAAAAAATGAACATTCCTTCCTATCAAGTCCAAGTTGGCGAAGAGATCGTAATTACCAAAGAAACTTTAATCCATCCGCGCGGGGTCGACGTCGCCG
>JBBTZN010000097.1:0-4065 GCA_038061355.1 Patescibacteria group bacterium
CCAAAAATAATGTACAGTACCTCGACCGGTAACTCGAAAACTGCAATATTAAACTGTTTTCGAGTGTTAATTCTCGCCGCCCTTTAACAACCAACGATTCCGAGATGGATCAATGAAACGAACCATAACTTCCAACCTACCCCTTTCAACTTGGCGAGGTGGTGAATTGGTGAATGGTTTCAAACGTAGTCGTCCAAGATTAAAACTGGCAGCTCGCGAATCTGGGTGAGTTGGCGATCGTTTGTAATAAATAATTTGGCGTTCGCCGCCAAGGCGCTGGCTACATGAATCGCGTCAACCAGCGCGAAACCATAAATGGCTCTCAAAAACGCCGCTTGGCGCGAGACTTCTGGTGTTAATGGCACTAATGTGAAACTCTTCGGGCCATGCAATAAATGCGCTTCGTATGCCGTGACAAACTCGACACTCCCCAGCCGCATTGGTTTTACTAGTACCTCGGAGTGAACCAAAATCGACGCCGAAGCCTGAACTAAACCTTTCTCAATCAGACTGAATAACTGCAATGTCAAATTATGATACTTTGGATTTGCCTCAAAATGATAGATGAATACTGCCGTATCAAGAGCAATCTGACCGATATGCTTAAATTTCGAGGCCCAACTCTTTTTTGTATCGTTTGGCACGATCCTCCCATTCTCGACGTAACTCTTTCAGGTATTTATCTCCCCCACCGGCTTCTCGCCACATTTCTTTGCCAAGACCCAGCATAGATTTAGCCCAACCCTTTACTCGGCTAATATGCAAAGTATCGGCATCGTGGGCGCTTACATACACCGACATACCTGGTTTTAGATTGAGATCCTTGCGTACGGCGCGAGGAATCACCAGCTGATAACGACTGGAAAGCTTTGCTTGTGCAATTGGCATAATACCCCTTTCGTCTTTCATTATTAAAAAACGTAAGACGTTTGTCAAGCGAAACTTGCCGAATTAGCAAAATAGGATTTAGAATAATGAGAGATTCTAGGATTTAGTGCAACATCGTCGCCGTACCTTAATAACTAACGATTCCGAGATGGATCAATGAAACGAAATTAAAAATCTTCAGGTTTAAGCCCGCTTTGTCGAATAATGGCGTGGAAAGTTCCGGTTGGCAGAGGTCGATTGCCACCATGCCAAGGCACCGGTACCATACGGCCGTCTGGGTGAGTGTAAATTTGGTGGCTCCCACGTTGCCGAGTGAGTACGAATCCATTATCTTCCAACGCCGCGACGATTCGCTTGGCAGGCAACGGCCGCATGATGCTACTTAACTGGAAAACTAATCGACAATTCGGTAATTAACGCAGCGGACGGCGGAGTAATCGGCTCTTGATCTGCCAAAAGTTCTTCGAGCCACAACTCCAACACCTCGCGGCCCATTCGCTTAGCTTCGTTAAGAGTTTTGCCGAACGTCACACAGCCCGGATAATCGGGGAACGAAACCATATAACCACCCTCGCGTTCAGGGGTAAAAATGGTAAGAACTCGGTTGTTTTGAGTAGCGACTTTCATATAAATTAGTATAGCTCGAATAAACGAATGAAACAATCTCGCCTGCAAAGTCTCACTTTGAAAGTGAGAGGTTGTCGATTCGCAACGAAACAGAGTGAGGATAGTAAGTTCGCTCCAACGATGCATCTCGGAATCGAAAAAGTTAGTTTAGAAAGGTTGGTGAAAAACCGATCGTTGATCGGCTGATCGCCGCGGGTTTTGTTGTCATCCTCGAGTCGGAAGCGTAGCGCTCCGACATCGGGGATCCATCATAAAAAAGGAGGTCTTCAAAAATGAAGGCTTCAACGAATCAGTCGGCCGGATCGCGGGCAGTCGGCAGACTCCTCGCGATCACAATATCATGGCAAGCGGCACTGCTCGCCATGATCGTGGCCATCGCCCTCGCCGGCTGCGGCGGAGGCGGTGGTGGAACGGGCGGTGGCGGCAACTCTGCGACGAGCAGTACTACCTCCACCGAGGAGGTGTGGAAACTGCTCGTTGATTCGCGCGCGGTGGCACTAGCAGCGGCCGCGCAGAAGCTCGATCCGCTTCGTTTCGAAACTGCCCTCGGCAGCATCACCGATGGTGCTGGCGGGCAGTTCAACGAAGCAAGTACACCCGGGGTGCAGGGTGGTCTGGTCACCACCTACACTGACAAGACTGGGGCCGATTATAATATCGGCCTGGTCGAAACAGACGCCAACGGCGTCCACGTCACGTCCAAGGCGGGTGTGATAGTGTGCAACGCCTCGGGTAACCAATGGAACTCGGCCTGTGTCGTCTGGCCGAACGGCAACAAGTTAGTTGCCTGGCAAGACTTGCGAAGCGGAGTCCGCGCCCATGTGTACTACCAGATTTACACATCGGGCAATCTGCCTCTTCTGGCCGCCAATGGCGTTGAGGTACCGGTGCCAAACGCCATTAACATCAACGAGCAAGTGCAGCCGCGCGTTGCTTTGACTAGCAACGGCAACGTGGCGCTCGCGCTCTACGAGGTTGGAAGCACCCAACAGGTGCTCACCTACCTTATCAACTCGACCGGCGGCTACGTTTGGCCGGAGACCTGGCGGATCGTCGCCGAAGGCGATCCCGCCTACGACGATCTCAGGATCGCCGCCGACAACGGTAACGGCTTCGCCGTTGTTTGCCAACGTAAAGAGAATGCGGCTGACGAAAACAGCCGAAACCTTATCGGTCAGGGATTTAACTCGGCCGGCGTCCCCCAAATGGGCGTAGGCCCCAAACTGCTCTCACTCCAGGCGGACGGAGTGACGGCCGCACCTGGACGACAGTTCCGCGGTGATCTGACGTTCGACGGCACCAACTTCGGGTTGGTGTTTGTGGACGAACGCTCCGGTGTGGCCGTCATCAACGGCCTTGTTATCAGCAAGGCCGGCGTTTTCCAAACGCCGGCCGAAGGCAAGGTCATTTCGACCTCCGCTGGCCAGCAGGATCTCCCGTCGATCGCCGCTGACAGCGGCGGATTCACGATCGGCTGGGACAACCGGGGCGCTGGCACCCACATCGCCACCGTTTCA
Organism: Patescibacteria group bacterium; assembly: GCA_038061355.1. Classification (GTDB taxonomy): domain Bacteria; phylum Patescibacteriota; class UBA1384; order JBBTZN01; family JBBTZN01; genus JBBTZN01. The sequence goes on from JBBTZN010000097.1 coordinate 3,033, forward strand.
CGCCGCAACGGAACATTATCCGACGCGGCCAATGAAACGGTGGTCGCCGACGTGCAGGTAGCACCCAATGTGAAAGTGGTGGCTTCGGACGAAGCTACTGCCACTCACATTATCCACGCCGGAATCGACACGGCCAACGGCAAACCCGATGGCCGCTACCAATACCTGAAGCCCGATGGCCAAAAAGCCTACACGGGCCAAGGGCTTCAGTACGACGCTCTCGATGGAGCATCAGAGAGCAATTTTAACGGCGTAAAGTCATCTGCAAAGGGGGCGTTCATCGTCTCCATGATGAAAAACGCCGGTGACTTCAGCACGGCCACCACCGTGCTGGTATTCCGTAAACAGGTTCAGTAGATCTGAACCTGTTTACGGGCGATTCTCGGGCTCGGGGAGCGCAGACGCGCTCCCTTTCTTTTTAGTTGTCTACAGTAGCGGTAATATTTGTCGAAGCAAAATTACTTGCTGGTGAACCTGAACCATTTTCAACAGCTTGAATATAGTGATACCCAGCGGAAAATACTTTTCCACCGGTACTGCCACCACTAACCCAAGATGTATTATAGTTTGCGACGTAATGTGAAAGCGTTAAATCTGTTGTACTAGAATCATAACCTAATGAAATATAGGAAACAGCAGTTTCAGCGCCAGCCGCGACAAATCCACTTATGCCCGTATTAACAAATTCATCTATTCCGACAACTACCTTAAGCCTAAACGACGCATCGTTATTCCACGCCCGTTCCACAGCCCCATTATATGTGTGAGTATTTACGAGATCTGCCATAAACAAACGCCTTTCGACTTGATTGGATACGTTCCAAACAAGACGTTTATTGAGGCTGTCTTCGGTGGTAGTCGTGCTCGTGGTGCGGAAGGTGCCAAGATAGCGACGAGTAGCGGCGCCGTTCTTGACATAGACACCGTCTTGAAGGGTAAGAGCTGTCGCACGAGTAGTATCGTTGGTCCAGGCGACAAAGGTGTCAATGGTAGGCGTACCAGCGTTGGAGTAAATAAAGACATCGTAATTAGT